>CAZMRM010000126.1:1924-9208 GCA_964568515.1 uncultured Chitinophaga sp.
CAGCATAATGGATTGATAGCTTCTTAACATGTATACTGCGCCTAATATGACACTAAGTCCGGCAAACCCTGCTATCCATGCATTAAACTGGTAAATACCATTTAATAACAAAAATTCCCCTATAAATCCATTAGTAAGCGGAAGTGCCACACTTCCCAGCAATACGATTAAAAACAGTAGGGCAAATTTCGGATCTGCACTTCGGATACCTCCTAACTCTTTGAGGTCGCGGGTAGCAGTTCTTGTTTGAATTAAATCAACAATAAAGAACAATCCAATAACGTTCACACCATGGCTCAACATCTGGATCATGGCACCCTGAACACCCTGAATGTTACCGGATAAAATTCCTGCTGAAATTAAGCCCACGTGAGCAATGGATGAATAAGCAATAAGGCGTTTAAAATCCTTTTGCACAATAGCAATACACGATGCATAGACAATCCCTATCACCGAAAGAATGATGGCTGTATTCCCCCAATTTTCTACACCTAAGGGTGCAACCGGCAATATCCAACGAATAACACCATAAGTTCCCATCTTTAGCATAATACCTGAAAGCAGCATGGTTCCTTGCGCTGGGGATGTGGTATAGGTATCCGGCTGCCAGGTATGAAAAGGAAAGACAGGCATTTTAACGGCAAAAGCAATGAACATGGCCCAAAAAACATAACTCTGATGCAGAGCGTCCAGATGCCGGCCTGCATGATATAAGGCGGCAATTGAAAAGGAGTGTTGTCCTTCTGTATGCAGATATAAGTATATCAATCCACCCAACATAATTAAACTTCCTGCAAGCGTGTAAACAAAAAATTTAAACGTAATTCTTGCTCTGTCATTTCCACCCCATAGCAAACAAATGAAATAAATCGGCAGTAGCGCTAACTCCCAGAAAACATAAAATAAAAATCCATCCAAAGAAACAAATACGCCGATAAGCGCCATCTGCATAATAAGAACAAGAGAATAAAACGAAGAATTTTTTGCAATCTCCCTTCCGAAAGAAGACAAAATAATAACAGGAATAAGAAATGTTGTCAATATGATCATCAACATAGAGATACCATCCATCCCTATATGAAATGTGATTCCTAATGAACGTATCCAATTTACGTTAATTTCAAATTGTGTATTTGCATTGTATTGAAACTGTGAAAGTGCAACCATTGCTATCGCAAATTCGATAATGGATGCTGCTAAAGCAACTTTTTTAACTTGTTCTCCTTTTATAGATAACAACAACAAGCCTGTTATCAAAGGAAAAAGTATCAGTACCAGTGTAATCATATGTTGAACTTCTAATCTTTTTTATTTTTCGTATTCATCAGAGTAAATTACTTCTCTTAGAAAGTAATCACAGGATGAAGATATTTTTTTAATTTATATTTTAACTGATTCTATTGTTGTCAAACAAATTGTGTAAGCAGTATAAGGATTATGCCCACTACCATTGCAAATACATAAAAACCAATATTTCCCGTTTGAATAAGCCGTAAAACCTGTCCTTTCCATTTAACCAGGTATCCAACATTGTTGACAGCGCCATCAACAATCTGATTATCCACTAATTTGTAAAAAATTTCGGAAAGGACATTTAAGGGTTTCGTGATCAATGTCTCGTAAATTTCATCTACCCAATATTTTTTGTAAATTAATTGATGAATAGGATTCAGCTCTTCGTCTTCATCGGCTGGAATTGTTTTATTCTTAATGTAAACTGTGTAAGCATAGTATAAAGAAGCCAACATTACTGCTACAGCAATTGCCATAAGAATGTATTCGGTTGTTTCCGGCAAATGATGCGTAAGGCGAATAGCAGAATCTTCAAATACAGGCTTTAAAAATTCTTCCAGAAAATGATGCCCGCCTAATACTTCGGGTATACCAATCCACCCTCCGGCAACTGAAAGAACAGCTAAAACAATTAATGGAATGGTCATGCTCTTGGGAGATTCATGTAAATGATGCTCCTGTTCGTGTGTACCTCTGAATGTTCCCTTAAATGTCAGAAAATACAAACGAAACATATAGAATGTTGTCATTGCAGCACCGGTAACGCCAAGCAACCAAAGAAAAGGACTATGTTCATAGGCATGCGCCAGAATTTCATCTTTAGAGAAAAAACCGGAAAAGCCTGGAAAACCTACAATTGCCAGTGTCCCTAATAAAAATGTCAATTGTGTAACTGGAATGTATTTTTTGAGCCCACCCATTTTTCGAATGTCCTGTTCTCCACTCATGGCATGGATCACACTTCCGGCTCCCAGGAATAGAAGTGCTTTAAAAAAGGCATGTGTCATCACATGGAAAACAGCTCCTGTATATGCACCTACTCCCAATGCCAAAAACATATACCCTAATTGTGAAACCGTTGAGTAGGCCAGCACCTTTTTAATATCATTTTGTGCCAGGCCAATGGTTGCAGCAAAGAGAAGTGTACAGGCACCAACAATTGCTACCACTTCCATTGATAAGGGAGCCAAGGTGTATAAAATGTTGGATCTTGCAATCATGTAAATACCGGCAGTTACCATGGTTGCTGCGTGGATCAATGCTGAAACCGGTGTCGGACCGGCCATCGCATCCGGTAACCAGGTATACAAAGGCAGTTGTGCACTCTTGCCCATAGCTCCTACAAACAATAGCAATGTAATAGCAGTTAATGCGGAAGTTCCAACAGACATGGTTGTAGCCTGTAGAAAAACATCTTTATATGAAATGCTGCCAAAAGTGATGTAAATAAGAATGATTCCGAGCAAAAATCCTAAATCTCCAATGCGATTCATGATAAAAGCTTTTTTCGCAGCATTATTATAATCGGTATTCTTAAACCAGAATCCGATCAAAAGATAGGAGCATAAACCTACTCCTTCCCAGCCTACAAACATAATAAGGTAGTTGGAACCAAGTACGAGCAATAACATGAAAAAGATAAACAGGTTGAGGTATGCAAAAAAGCGGGAGAACCCTTCGTCTTCATGCATATAGGCTGTTGAATACACGTGTATTAAAAATCCAATACCTGTAATAATTAACAAAAACAAAGAAGATAAAGGATCGATCAGGAAGGAAAATGGAACAGAAAGTTGGCCGGCAGCGATCCAACTGAACAAATCAATCGTTATGGATTTTTCTACTTGTCCTTTTAGTTCAAAGAATATTCCGAGGGCAAGAACGAATGCGGCCAATATAACTCCACTTCCAATGGTTCCAACGATGGGTTTTGATAAATTTTTTCCGCCCAATCCGATTATTAAAAAACCAATCAGCGGAAGAAGAGGAACCAACCAAATTAATTGTATCATAATTCTTTATTTTTAGTAATATTTATAATGATGAAGTCCAGTCATTATTTAATTACCCTTTCAATTTATTTAATATATTAATATCTGTCGACTTTGAATTTCTATAAACCATCATTAAAATAGCCAGCCCCACAGCAACTTCTGCTGCTGCGACAGCCATTATAAAAAATACAAATACTTGTCCTTTACTATCCGACAAATAACTTGAGAATGCAACAAGTAATAAATTAACAGCATTCAACATCAATTCGATTGACATAAAAATAATGATTGCATTTCTTCTGTATAATACGCCTAAAACACCAATTGAAAAAAGCACGGTACTCAGAAATAAATAATAGTTGATAGGAATAACTTCAATAGCGCTCATTTTTTTAAAATTTATTTTATACTTTTTTTACCTAACATCACTGCGCCAACCATTGCCGACAGTAACAATATGGAAGATACTTCAAAAGGTAATAAAAAATCCGAAAACAATGTTTTACCCAGGTTTTCAATCAACCCGATAGAAGAATCAAAAGCAACGGGTGCATCAATAGTTTCTGCGCTTCTGATAGATCCAACCAAAACAACCAGCAATAATCCGGATGCTACCGTTGCAGAAACTTTTAACCATACACTTTTATGCGGTTCTGTTTCTTTATTTAAATTTAAAAGCATGATCACAAAAAGAAATAAAACCATGATAGCGCCTGCATATACAATGATGTGAACAGCAGCAAGAAATTGTGCATTAAGTAAAACATAGTGTCCGGCAATGGAGAAAAAAGTCAGGACAAGGTACAACACACTATGTACCGGATTTTTTGTAACTACAACCATTACTGCAAATGCGATTGCCAGTACCGATAGTATAATGAATAAACATTGTGTGATCATATGGTTCTTATTTGTTCATAAAAACGAAATGAATTCGTTCTTATCTTCTCTTTTTATCTGTGTGTAAAATATTATGTTGTGCGTTTTTTTGTTTTTTGAATTCAGCCACTTCCGGCGTCTGGCGCTTTGAAACATCAACCCTATCCTCTGGTGCAACACCTTCTACCAGTATGCTTTTACCAAAAATAAATTTTCCCCGTTGATAAAAGCTATCTACTTTCCTATCCGTCAAAAAGATTGCTTCTTTCGGACAAGCTTCTTCGCAATCTCCACAGAAAATACAACGCAGCATATTGATTTCATACTTTGCCGCATACTTCTCTTCACGGTATAAATGTTCTTCTCCCGGTTTACGCTCGGCTGCCGTCATTGTGATTGCTTCTGCCGGACAAGCTACTGCACATAAGCCACAAGCCGTACAACGTTCTGCTCCGCCTTCATCTCTTTTCAAAACATGTTGCCCCCGATAAATCTGACTGAATTCACGTTTTTGTTCAGGATATTTTATAGTCGCGGATTTTTTGAAAAGATGTTTAAAGGTAATCATCATTCCGCTGAATATTGCCGGCAGGTATAGCCTTTCTATCCATGACATTTCCTTTTTAGAAACAACTTTTGATCTGTTTGTCAGTTGCATTTTATCCTCCTTGCTCTTAAACTACCGAGCTTAAAATAATTTCATAATTTCATGACGCATTGCCCATACACCTGTTAACACAAGATTCAAAAGTGACAATGGTATTAATATTCTCCAACCTAAATTCATCAGCTGATCATAACGGAAACGAGGAATCGTCCAACGAACCCACATGAAAAAGAAGATGAAGAAAAATACTTTTGCAAACATAAATACAAGCCCTAGAATGGCCAATGTATTCGGATCATGCACAAAACGGCCAACGAATGGCATGTTATAACCTCCAAAATAAAAAATAGAAATGACAGCCGAAGAAATAAACATATTAATGTATTCGGCAAACAGATAAAACCCTAATTTCATGGAACTGTATTCCGTATGATAACCACCCACCAATTCTGTTTCACATTCAGGTAAATCAAACGGTGCCCGGTTGGTCTCTGCAAAAGCACAAATAATGAATATCAAACAGCCTAATGGCTGAACTAAAATGTTCCATTTCCAACCAACTTGTTGTGCAGCTATTTCACTCAGGCTCAATGTCCCGGTCGTCATCACCAATGCAATGATAGATATTCCCATTGCTATCTCATAACTGATCATTTGAGAAGAAGCACGAATTGCCCCCAGTAATGAAAATTTATTATTGGATGCCCAACCACCGATCATGATTCCATATACACCCAGTGAAATAACACCAAACAAATAAAGTATACCAATATTTAAATCTGTTATTTGCATAGCATAGGTTTTTCCTCCTATTTCCAGAGAAGGTCCCCAAGGAATAACGCTACTTGTCATACATGCTGTTAACATCGCTATTCCAGGTCCGATAATAAATAAAGCCTTATTGGAAACACTTGGTATGACTTCTTCTTTCATGAACATTTTCACACCATCAGCCAACGGTTGCAGAATACCAAAGGGACCGGCCCTATCAGGGCCTACACGATCCTGTAGAAATGCAGCAACTTTACGTTCTGCATAGGTGCTGTACATGGCAACAACCAATGTGATGATAAAAACAACGATTGCAAGTATTGCCTTGTATATAATAAAATCTAATGTCATGCTTTTTTGTTTTTGCTGCTCAATTGTTTTTGTTGTTTACCAATATCCAATTTCAACTGTGCCAGATTCTCATAATGATTTTGTGAGATCACCGAATGGCGATCGATATGGGTTGGTTTTTCTACTACCCAATCATTCAGCTGTTTTTTTTCAAAACGGCATTCATTACAGATCCATTCTTCTACCTCTCCCCATTTATCTTTACGTGCCGTTACTCTTAGTACTTCGTCACCTTTTAGCCAGATATTAACTTTTCCGCAACACTTATTGCAGTTCCTATGCGCATCCATTGGTTTGGTAAACCAAACACGGCTTTTAAAACGGAAGGTCCTATCTGTAAGTGCACCCACAGGGCATACATCAATTACATTACCTGAAAAATCGTTGGTGATCACATTTTGAATGTAAGTACTTATTTCAGCAACATCACCGCGGTTCATCACTCCATGTACACGATCGTTGGTAACCTGATCGGCTACTTTAACACAACGATAACAAAGGATGCAACGGGTCATGTGTAATTTGATATAAGGCCCGATATCTATTTGATTAAATGTCCTGCGTCTGAAATCATAACGTGACTTTGCCAGACCGTGTTCATAACCTAAATCCTGTAGTTGACATTCTCCTGCCTGATCACACACCGGACAATCCAACGGATGATTGATCAATAAAAATTCTACCACCCCCTTGCGTGCTTCCAGCAATTCGGGAGAAGTAATATTTTGTACTTCCATCCCATCCATCACTGTTGTTCTGCATGAGGCCACTGGTTTAGGCATTGGTCTTGGATCTTTTTCAGACCCTTTACTTACTTTTACAATACAAGTACGACAGTAGCCTCCGCTGGTTTTCAGCTTGCTGTAATAGCACATCGTTGGCGGTACTATATCCCCTCCTATCATACGTGCTGCCTGTAAGATCGTTGTTCCATCGGGCACTTCAATGGTGTGTCCGTCTATCGTTACTTTAGCCATTTTCTTTAAAGTTTAAAGCAAATAAGATCAATACTGTATTTGCTTTATTACTCACTTTATTTATTTAATTCTTTGACTCTTTTCGGTTCTTATCCCTGCAACTCCAATAAATGATTCACTTCTTTTATGCGTTGAGGATGATTAATGTATTCTTCAAATTCCGCTCTGAAATGACGTATCGCACTGGCAACAGGCCAGGCAGCTGCATCACCAAGCGGACAAATTGTATTTCCTTCGATTTTCCGTTGAATATCCCATAACAAATCAATATCACTTGGTTTACCATGTCCTTCAATAATGCTGTGAAGAATCTTTTCCATCCAACCTGTTCCTTCGCGGCATGGTGAACATTGTCCGCAACTTTCGTGATGATAAAAACGTGCAAATGTATATAGATTTTTTACGATGCTGG
>CAZMRM010000126.1:9218-10018 GCA_964568515.1 uncultured Chitinophaga sp.
TTCATCATATACTATAAAGCCACCTGATCCGAGCATTGTTCCTGTAGCAAAACCGCCTTCACTTAGTGATTCGTAGGTCATTAAACGCGGTTCTCCCTTTTCTGTTTTTAAGATCAATTCTGAAGGTAAGATCGGAACAGAAGACCCTCCTGCAACAACCGCCTTCAGTTTTCTTCCTTTAATGATGCCACCACAATATTCATCAGAAAAAATAAATTCTTCAACCGGTACTCCAAGTTCTATTTCATAAACACCTGGTTTATTGATATGTCCGGAAGCAGAAATTAACTTTGTACCTGTGCTTCTTCCCACTCCGATTTTTGCATACTCCTCTCCTCCCATATTGATGATCGGACAAACAGCAGCAATTGTTTCAACATTATTAACTACAGTCGGACATCCATACAATCCTGCTATTGCCGGAAATGGTGGTTTAATCCGTGGATTACCACGTTTTCCTTCCAAGGATTCCAATAAAGCTGTTTCTTCTCCGCAGATATAAGCACCTCCGCCAACCTGTACATAACAATCATGAGAAAAATCAGTACCTAAAATATTTTTCCCTAATAATCCTGCTGCATATGCTTCTTCAATGGCTTTTTCCAGGATTCGCGAAACATAAAAATACTCTCCGCGGATATAGATATAGGATGTTTTAGCACCTAATGCATAACTGGATGTAATCATTCCTTCGATCAAAGCATGAGGGATCTTTTCCATCAGATAACGATCCTTGAATGTTCCCGGTTCTGATTCATCTGCATTACAAACGAGATATCGTTCCACTCCTTCAGGTTTTG
>CAZMRM010000127.1:0-5316 GCA_964568515.1 uncultured Chitinophaga sp.
TGATGACCACTTTTAAAAAAAAATTCATTTGTATCCTATAAATTTAAAGACCTGTGTAAGTAGCCGGGGAAATTGTTTTCAACTCTTTTTTTATTTCTTCAGAAATTTTTAATGTATCAATGAAGGCAGCGATGCTTTCTTTTGTTATTACCGAATTGGTGCGTGTCAGCTCTTTAAGAGCTTCATATGGCTCAGGATATCCTTCTCTTCGGAGAACTGTTTGAAGTGCCTCTGCCACTACAGCCCAATTATTTTCCAGGTCTTTTTCAAAAGCAGGACGATTTAAAATCAATTTGTCCAATCCTTTTAAAAGAGAGCGGTAGGCAATTAAACTATGTGCTACCGGAACTCCAACATTACGTAATACTGTGGAATCTGTAAGATCTCTTTGCATGCGTGAAATGGGCAATTTAGCAGAAAGGTGTTCAAAAACCGCATTGGCAATTCCAAGGTTCCCCTCCGAATTTTCAAAATCAATTGGATTTACTTTATGAGGCATAGCTGATGACCCTACTTCCCCCGTTTTGATTTTTTGTTTAAAATAATCCATTGAAATATAGGTCCAGAGATCACGATCCAAATCAATTAAAATGGTATTGATTCGTTTCAATGCATCACAGAATGCAGCAAAATGATCGTAATGTTCAATTTGGGTAGTAGGATAGGAGCGGTAAAGCCCCAGTGTTTTATTTACGAAATTATTTGAAAATAACAACCAGTCGATTTTAGGATATGCAACAAAATGCGCATTCAAATTGCCGGTTGCTCCTCCAAATTTTGCTCCGTAGGGAATGTTATTTAGTTGTAATAGCTGCTGTTGTAAACGTACCATAAACACTTCTATTTCTTTTCCTAATCTTGTAGGTGATGCAGGTTGTCCATGTGTTCGTGCAAGCATAGGAACATTCTTCCATTCCTGGGCAAGTGAATTTAATTTGTTGATCACTTCATTTAGGCACGGTAACAGGCATTCTTCCATTGCCAGCTTAATTGTATAAGGAATAGCTGTATTATTAATATCCTGGGAAGTTAAACCGAAATGGATGAATTCTTTTTGTTCATTTAAATTTAAGCCATCCATTTTTTCTTTGATGAAATATTCAACCGCCTTTACATCATGGTTGGTTATTCTTTCAATTTCTTTAATATGAGTGGCATCTGCCGAATCAAAATTGTTGTAGATATCTCTTAAGGGGGCATACATGGCTTTATTAACACTCTGTAGTTGTGGTAGTGGTAATTCACACAATGCAATAAAATATTCAATTTCAACGAATACCCTGTATTTGATCAAAGCTTCTTCCGAGAAATAAGATGCTAATTGCTGGGTAGTATTACGGTATCTGCCATCAATAGGGGATATCGCGGTTAATTTTGTTAATTCCATATTGTTATTTAATTAGGATAGCGAAGGTAAGAAATATCAGGCGAAAAATGCCTCTAAAATGACCGTTAAAATAAGTGGATGTTTTACAATTATTCAGTATTTCTTAAATGTCAGAAAGGTTAGAATTCAATCCGATAACCACCATATGGAAACAATCCAAGCTGATATTCCTTCTGGACAGTCTGACTTTTTGTGTTATAAGATTCTCGGAGTATATTTTGTGTGTTAGCAATGTTTTCAACAACAAAAAAAAGGCTTTGGGAAATTCTTTTGCGATTAAGTCTAAAAGAGAGTTTTACATCAAAACGGGAATAATCCTTTAATCGTTTACTAAAAGCAAGATCATCCAATAAAACGGCTTTACCTTCTATCTTGGATTGTGCCAAATCAATCGGTGTATAACGGTTTCCTCCGGCTTGTGTATATTTCAGGTCCAAAGAAATAAATTTGTTTTTTTGCAAGCCTACTGGCAATTCGTAACCCCCTAAAAGATTGAATACATACCCTCCATCATAGCTTGTAGGGTATTCTATTCCGTTGCTTCCCTTATAACGCGACTTATATAAGGAAGTCGTAGCCAGGAAATAATAATGACTGCTAAAAAATTTTTCCAGTGTGAACTCTACACCATAGTTATTTCCCGTTCCTTTATTTTCAAGAGAATCAATTAATGGTATTCCTTCCAATGCATTTCCAACATTGATCATGGAAAAAGAAGAAAGGCGATTTTTTTGTACCGGAATTTTATATAAATATTGATAATAACTTTCAAGTTTGAATCTGAAATTTTTTGCAAAATTAAAATCGTAGCTAATTACGGCATGTTGGCTTTTGGAGAGGGCTAAGTCTTGATTGCTTCGATAATAGATGTTTTGAGAGGAAACAAAATTTTCATAGAAATAATAAATTACAGGTTGCATTTGACTGTGCGTTCCATAACCAACATTGACAGATTGCTTTGGAGACAATTTAAAATTCATCCCAAGTCGTGGTTCTAATGCCCGGGAATTGTTGAGCAAAAAATTTTGATAATGTAAACCTGTGTTTATGGTAATGCGTTCAACCGGTCTGAATTGCCAATGAATAAAGGTTTGTATTAATCCGGCCGTCGAATTTTTTACATTTAGTTGATCAATATAGCTCGCATACTTAACCTGGTAAGCAAACGAATGTGCATTAAAATAAATAGTTTGATAAGTAATCCCTGTTTTTATCAAATGCTTTGAATTGATCTTGTTTAAAAAAGTATAATTTGCAATATAATTCGCTTCTGTGGAATTGTTTTGATAAGTTCTGAAAGGAGTGGTTACTGAAGCAGATAAGGTATCCACGAGCACACCTAAATGAGTCCCCGATACTGCTAATGATAATTTTCCTGATATGTGTGTATTAAAAAAATAAAGATGAGAAACACCGGCAGCTCCCATACTGGATTTAAATTCCAGATTTTCTCCTTCAGAGATATAAGACCAGTCGCTGGATTTACGCTCACTGTCTAATAAAGAAAGTTTACTTGCACCTCCGATACCCCACAGGGTAAAAGTGCCCTGGCGCTGTGTTGGAACATTGACTTTGAAAGAAATGTCCTGATACTGCGGACTAGCAGAAACTCCAAAACGTATTCCGAGTTTATTAAAAACTTTTAAAGTGGAATAACGGTAATTGACCAAATAAGAGCTTCCCTGCTTTTGGGATAGGGGGCCTTCTGCTCCGAGTTCTACACCGTTAATTCCTAATTGACCTGTATATTCATTTTTTTCATTGTTACCATTACGAAGTTTAATATCAAATACAGCTGCGTTTTTATTCCCATATTCTGCAGGAAAAGCACCTGTTAAAAAATCGGAGCTTCCCAGAATATTATTGTTAAGCATGCTAATGGGGCCACCTGTAGCACCTTGTGCAGAGAAATGATTGGGGTTCGGAATATCAATACCTTCCATTCTCCACAATACACCTAAAGGAGAATTGCCTCGCACAATAATATCATTTCTTGCATCATTGCCGGAAGAAACACCTGCATAATTTGCAACCATGCGACTGGGATCATTACGGCTACCTGCATAACGTCCGGTTTCTTCAGCCTGAAAGCTTCTGGAGCTAACGGATGTTAATTCATTATTGGCTTTTGTTTTATCTTTTTCTGCAGTGATTTCAACAATTTCGGCGGTATATATTTTTTCATGTAATTCAATGATGAGAACAATTTCCTTTGCAGAACTTACGATAATATTATTGAATACCGCTTCTTCATATCCAAGACAGGTTGCTTTAACCGACCGTCTGCCAACAGCAACTTTTTCCAATCGAAATTTCCCATCCATATCTGTTGCAGAACCATTCAATGTATCTGTATTTAGTAAAATAACGCTGGCTCCGAAGAGTGGAGATTTTGAATCGGCATCAATGACTTTACCTCTTATCGTTTGTGTATAGGTTTGAGCATTAATCTTTTCCGAGAAACAGAAGAATGATAAAAAAAGACAAAAAAAGGAATACCAGCTTTTCATTGAATAATTTGCTTGTCAAAATTACCAAATGATTAAATACAGAAATTGATAATTTTTACAAGATTATCGCCCTTTAAAATGGTAGATAAGCTTAAATTTGCAGGCATTTACCCCGTAAAATGGATTCAGTTAACTTAAAATTCCCTTGTAATGCCTGATAAAGTTAAGATTTCAGTAGTTTCTTATTTGAATTCGAAGCCATTTTTATACGGAATAGAACATTCGGACCTGTTAAAAACAATTGATTTGCAATTGGATATTCCCTCGGTATGTGCCAGGAAGTTAATGGATGATGAGGTGGATGTTGGATTAATTCCTGTAGCTGTAATTCCTCAGCTGGAACAGGCGTATATTATTAGTGACTACTGTATTGGGGCAATTGGCAAAGTATCCTCGGTTATGCTTTACAGCGAAGTTCCGCTTTCTTCTATAAAGAAAGTGCTCCTGGATTATCAATCACGTACAAGTGTTACACTGGTGCAGGTGCTTGCGAAAAATTATTGGAATATAGACCCTGAATGGGTTCCGGCTTCTCAAAATTTTGAAAATCAGATACGATCAACGACAGCTGCAGTAATCATTGGTGACCGAACATTTGGCATGGCAAATAAGTATGCCTATGCATATGATTTATCCGAAGAATGGTATAAGTTTACGAACCTGCCATTTGTGTTTGCCTGTTGGGTTGCCAATAAAAAACTCCCAGAAATATTTGTCAATGATTTTAATAAAGCATTGGAAAATGGGATTAGAAACAGAAAACCCCTTATCGAGCAATTAAAGATAAAAGGAAGTTATAAAACGGATGTGGAAAAGTACTTGACTAAATGTATTAGTTATGAGTATGATAGCCCTAAAAAACAGGCATTGAAGCTGTTTTTAGACTATGTGACCGAACTTAAACAATAAATTTTTTTAATTTGTTATTATTCAATATATTTGATTTTACAAAAATTTAAACGGAAACTAATGATGAAAAATTTACATGGTTTAGTAGTTTTATTGATGTGCTTTTCTTTGAATTTATCAGCACAAAAAAATGTGCTTGAAAAGGGAGAAGATCAGCTAAGAATGTTTAATGCGCAGCAAAGCTATTATGCCGGTGATTATCAAAAAGCTCTGAACATATACCGGGACCTCCTTTCTCAAAAACCGAATGACGCGAACCTTCTCGGACGTATTGCGGATTGTTACTTTAATTTGGGACAATATGCCGATGCATTAACCAATGCTGAAAAGGCAAAAAGTATTGATAAAAAGGCTTATGAGAATACAGCACTTATTCTTGGTAAATTATATCACAGAGATGGCCATCTCGATGAAGCACTTACGGAATACAATGCCTATAAAGCGATTGTCGGTGACACAAAGAAAGCACAGGAAACTCAGATCGATCGGCTGATCAGACAAATAAACACC
>CAZMRM010000127.1:5326-9999 GCA_964568515.1 uncultured Chitinophaga sp.
CACCGCTAAAGAAATGATTGCACACCCGGTTGATGTTAAAATAGAAAACATGGGTGATGTGGTCAACTCCGAATTTGATGATAAGGCACCGATGGTAGCTGCAGACGGTAAAACGCTTATTTTTACCTCCAGAAGACCTGGTAAATCAAGTGCTCTGGATGTGGAAGGTGATAATAAATATTTTGAAGATATTTACATCTCCAGATGGGATACTGTAAAAAAAATGTGGACGGACGCAGAGTTAATCCCTGGTTCTATTAACACAGAAGGACATGATGCCTGTACCAGTATCTCACCGGATGGTAAACAAATTTACATTTATAAAAATGATGCGAATGGTGAATCGCGTGGTGGAGATATTTATGTTTCCCGTATGGGATCTTCCGGCAAATGGGGAGCTGCAAAATCCATTGGTAAACCCATCAATACAACGTATTGGGAAGGAGGAGCATGTGTTTCTCCTGATGGTAAAACATTATATTTAATCAGTGAACGGCCGGGTGGACTAGGCCATGGTGATATTTATGTGGCGCAACGCAAAACACGTACAGAATGGGATACACCTGTAAATATCGGTGCTCCTGTAAATACAGATGAAGATGAAGGAGGATTGTTTTTGGCACCCGATGGAAAGACCTTGTTTTTTAGCTCAAAAGGCCATAACTCCATGGGTGGGTACGATATTTTTAAAACAACCTATGAAAATGGAAAATGGTCAACGCCAGTAAATTTAGGCTATCCAATCAATACTGTAAATACAGATGTCTGTTTTTCACTTACAATAGATGGTAAAACGGGTTATTTTAACAGTGATCGTAAAGGTGGATTAGGTGAACGTGATATTTACAAAGTGAATCTGGAAAACTATCCTGTACTTGAAAAGGATATGAAATCAAAACCTCAAGTGGTTCAAACATCTTCTGCAGTAATGGGTATTTTAAAAGGAGATGTGTTTGATGGAAATGCTAATAAAGGTGTTGAAGCAGAAGTAAAAGTATATGATGAAACAGGAAATGAAGTTGCAAGTACCACTTCGACCGAAGGTTCAGGGGAATATTTCCTAACACTTATCGCCGGCAAAACATATCACGTGAAAATAGCACTTAAAAATTATAAACCCATTGACGAAAAGGTAGAAATTGCCGTTGCAAAGGATGGACCTACAACTATTGTTAAGCATTACCTTATCTATAAAGAATAAAGTAAAAGGAGCTGTACCACTTTCCCTTATAAATAAATTCACATTAACTGGTGGTACAACTCTTTTTATTTTTCAAGTATTTCCCTGATATTCGGTTTAAAGTAAAGTTGGCTCTTCATTATTTTACCATCTTCTCTAAATATGGGTTCTCCGTTTTCATTCAATTTGCTCATATTGCTTCGCTGAATCTCATCAAATACTTCTTCAATTTTGTACTGTAAACCATGTCGCAGGATGGTTCCGAATAATATATATAACTGATCACCAAGAGCGTCGGCTATCTCCACAATGTCTTTATTTTTGCAGGCTTCCAGATACTCTTCATTTTCTTCTTTGATCAGATTATAACGCAACATGTACTCATTCTCACTAACTTCTGCAGTTGGTGTGTAACGGTTTCCGATTTTAAATACATCATGAAATTTTTCGACATATTTTATTTTATGAATCAGACTTCCTTTGATCTCTGTTTGTTCCATTTCTTTAACTAATTGATTTCTTTATTTTTTTGTTTTAATACATTTTAGCCGTGAATTGTTTCTTGCTTACCATAGTTTTTGATAACGATCGCTTCATGTTCCAGCCATTCTTTCCAGCGTTTGTCTACGTCTATCACGTCACTTCCGTAGTGTCTTGCAAACCCAATAAAGGTAGTATAATGACCGGCTTCACTGATCATCAGATCCCTGTAAAATGTAGCAAGCTCAGGATCTTTAATATTTTCTGATAACACCCGAAACCGTTCACAACTTCTGGCTTCTATCATTGCAGAAAACAGAAGACGATCTACCAATGACTGTTTACGACTTCCATCCTTCTTCATGAATTTATACAATTCATTTACATAGTTATCTTTTCTTTCTCTTCCTAATTGCAACCCTTTGCTTTTGATTAAATTATGTACTTGTTCAAAATGCGAAAGTTCTTCTTTGGCTAATTCAATCAATGCTGTTACCATTTCGGTACACTCTGGATTGTTTACAATTAGTGAAAGTGCATTGGAAGCTGCTTTTTGCTCGCACCATGCATGATCGGTCAATATTTCATCAATATTTCCTTCAACAATATTTACCCAATGTGGGTCCGTCGGTAATTTTAATCCTAACATCAGTCTATAAATTTTTTCATTAAAGGGCCCGTTGATAAACTCGTAACCAGGGCCATGATTATTAACGCTACAAATATAGGTTTAGAAATTAAACCTGCATTGAGTGCGAGCGTACCTAAAATAATTTCCATAGCACCACGTGCATTCATTCCGAAACCAACAGCAATCGAGTGCTTTTTTGACATACCGCCTAATCGTGCTCCTATTGAGGCGCCGATTACTTTACCAAAGAATGCTAATACCAAAACAATAACAACAATTGATAAATCAAAGTTCTCAATAAAATTTACTTTTAAACCGATAGAAACAAAAAATAAAGGAGCAAAAAAATTAGTAACAAACTGATGAATGATCTCACGGGCTTGCTCTCTTAAATGAACGCTATCTCCAAAAGCAATACCTGCTATAAAAGCCCCCAGGATAGCGTGAATGTGTATGCTTTCTGTAAAGGCTGCGGAAAGGAGGCATATACCAAGTGAAATTGATAAAACCCCGCCGGGCCAGGATAGTTTTGTTTGCATCCAGGGAAGCGTTTTATCAATGATCTTTTTTCCGATGCTTAGCATAAAAATTCCAAACCCGATTATATAGCAAATGGTATAGCCAAGATTAATATATTGATGATTGGTTTTATTGGTTAAGCTTAATACTAGTGAAAAAATAAGCCATCCTATCAGATCATTGAACATTGCTGAGGCAATAATGACCATACCAATATTGGTTTGAAATATATTCATATCCATCAGGATGCGTGCAATCACAGGTAATGCAGATATTGATAGCGCTGTGCCAAAAAATAAAGCAAATAAAAAACGAGAATCTTCATCATTTGGAATATGGAAAATATCAGGAAAAAACCAGGCTACCGCAAATCCGGTAAAAAAAGGAATAATCATACTGAATGTACTCGTGTAAATAGCTACCTTTCCCTGCTTGAGAACCATTGGTAGTTGCACTTCCATACCAGCAACAAACAACAGCATAATTACAGATAAACTGAAAATGCCATCCAATGCAATCGGAATGTTACCATGAAATGGGAATAAATAATTGAATATACCCGGACAAATCATTCCTAGAACAGTAGGACCCAGAATAATTCCAACAATCAACTCTCCCATTACTACCGGCAGTTTGAATTGTTTTCCAAGTTCAGCAAATATTCTTGAAACAATCAGCATGGTGCTGATCGATAGAAGTAAAATTATTAATTCATTATGAGCTAATTTTACCATTGTCGGGATTAACACGAGAGTGAACAATTAAGACATTACAGGGAAGTTCGGCTAAAATAAATTCAATGTCATGTGTGAAAATGCGGTCAAATAAATTCAGATTGGTATCAGGAGAGTTAATTACCAGTAAATCCGCTTTTTTATCTTTTGCATATTTACTGATGGCATAACCTGGTTTCCCCCTGATAATTTTTTCAGTGATTTTTATCTCACCGGTATTACATTGATTGGCCATGGAATGCAGAGTTTCTTCACTTTCTTCCGTCAGATTTTTTTTGATTTCTTTTGCCTGCGGAGCAGTACTGTCATCAGCCATAGCCATAGCCAAACCGGGGACATGCATTTCATTCACCAGCGTTACATCCTTACTATTAAAATGTTTAGCCAAGTATAGGGAAGTATTAATGGTGTGAATCGTTTTAGGATTTTCCACACCATTTACAATTATTTTTTTGAATTTTTCGGTCTGACCATCCGGTTTAATAAGCAGCAAAACCGAACATTTTGCTTTTCTGCTGATATTTCGGGCAATAGATCCGATATAAAATTTGAAAAGATTTTCCTTTTCGATTGCGCCCAGAACCAGCAGATCAACAATGTTTAATTTGCACAATTTTAAAATGGTATCTACAGGATCTCCTTCCATCCAGATTACCCGGGTATTATTGGAGTTGATACCTACTTCCTGCATCATTAAATCCAGGGTATTCTCAAATTCACTGGTTTTTTCTCCTACATGAATCAGAATTAACGTGGCTCTGAGTGTATCAGCGAGTTGTTTTGCACCTGAAAGCACATATCTGCATTGTGGTGAAAAAGAAATTGCCACTGCTATGGTTTCAAAAGGGTAAGCAGCTCTATTCTTTAGTTTACTCAGATCCATTTGTTGGTTTCTTTAAGAATTTAATTAGTAAATATACGAATTATCAATCTAAACATTTGTAGCTTTGCAGCGTTTATCGATTTTTCTGGTATTTAAACTCCTGCAAAATATTGATGTTATAGAATTAACAATGTATATACTGATCTTTTTCCTTGCTCACTGGTTTTTATCGCTTTTTTGCCAGACATTTTTTTTACACCGGTATGCCTCTCATAAAATGTTTTTCATGAATAAATTCTGGGAACG
>CAZMRM010000128.1:0-8893 GCA_964568515.1 uncultured Chitinophaga sp.
GGCCTTTGTTTCATACGTTCCGATCCTGTAAGAATGCGCGTTCCAGATGTGGTTGCAAAATAGGCAGTAAGAAAGCGCATGGTTGTTCCTGCCGGACCTACATCGTATAGCTGTTCGCCATAAGCATCCGCGGACTCCAGGTGTGCCTTATCTTGTTTAAGTATTTCTTGCAGTGTTTGTGTATCCTGAGCTGTTGCCAGGTTGTTAATTTGAAATCCGTCTTTGGATAAAGCTTGTATGATTAATGCTCTGTTGCTTTCACTTTTTGATGCTGTAAGCTGAATACTTCCTTTTAGTTTCTTCGCAGGGTTTGATATACTATACATGGTACTGTTTTTAATCCCTTCCAACGCGTCCACGCTGCCTTTGTTATGTTGTTCTTTTACTACAACGGTGTTAATTATATTTAACTGCATTTTCAAGCTATAAAGATATGTTGTTATAAACGGTCAAACAGGTTCATATACTTATAAATTATTCCTCCATTCCAATTGTTCCATATAATAGGAAAGTGCTTCAATGATCTGATCTCCATCTGCTGTCTTATTAATTTCACAGGAACCGATTGCAGCTAATAAGGAAAAATTGATAAGCCCTTTTTCATTTTTCTTGTCATGTCCCATTAATTCTACTAAATGCTGCTGATCCATGTGATCAATTGCTAAGGAGGTATAATGTGAAAAAATAAAATCTGTAATTTCCTTTAATTGTTCTTTTGGCAATGTGCATAACTTATGGGAAAGGTATGCTTCGCAGATCATCCCTATGGCAATGGCTTCACCGTGTAAAAAAGATTCAATGCCCGTTTCTTCCAATGAGCAGGTTTCTATTGCATGGCCAATAGTGTGACCAAAATTAAGTGTCTTACGCAGTCCATACTCCTGAGGATCCTGAAGAACTACCTTATTTTTAATTTTTACAGATGTTTCTACTAATTTGTCTAAACTCCGGATATCATTCAGATCTGTTTGAATAACCTTTTTCCAATAGGATGCATCCGCAATCAAGGCATGTTTAATGATTTCTGCAAAACCTGATAATAACTGCTTTTTATCCAGTGTTTTTAAAAAATCACTATTTATAAATACCGCTTTCGGGTTACTGAATACCCCTATTTCATTTTTTAGATGATTCAGATCAATACCCACTTTACCACCAACGGAAGCATCAACCTGAGACAAAAGAGTTGTGGGAATATTAATAAAATCAATACCTCTTTTAAAGGTAGATGCAATAAAACCGCCCATATCACCAATAACTCCTCCACCAAGGTTGACAAACAACGATTTTCGATCGGCATTCAATTCACTAAGTGTGCTCCAGATCTGTAAGCAAACATCTATGTTCTTATTTTCCTCTCCGCTTTCAATCTCAATAAGTTCAGCATCTTTAAACGCTTCAACGTGTTCTACAAGCTGTGGATAACAATGTCGAAATGAATTTTCATCCAGCAGTATAAATACTTTGGAATAAGTGAGCGAACTTGATTTAAAAAATGTATTGATTTCTTTTGTGATGTCCCCTGAAATAAATACAGAATAATCTGCAGATTTAATTTCCCCCATAAATTTTTTGTGAGTTGCAAATATACTCAACCTTGATTAAACTGCTCTTTTTAAAAAGGTTAATTTTTTTGTTTAACTGGCCCTTTTAAAACCGGATCAGGTCATAAACACCTCCGCTGGTGCTAAAAAAGTATCAGAAAGCCTTATAAATAGTCATAAAATTTTATAATATCCGCTAAAAAAGTATCAGCCACTTATCACTATGGCAGGTATTCTTATCTTTACAACTTCAAATTCTAAAACCAATGTTATCCTTTAATAATACAGAAGTTGCATTTTCGGGTAAAACCAAAAATGATTTGAACCGGTCGTACTGGTTATTTAAAATGGTGAGTAACAGCTCGTTTGTTAATCTGGGTAAATCCCTTACAACGTTTGCAATAAAAACCCATCTTCCTATTAAAGGATTAATTAAAGCTACTATTTTCAGACAATTCTGTGGAGGTGAAACCATCGATGATTGTGATAAAACAATTGCCGAACTGGGTAAATTCCACATTGGAACCATCCTGGATTATTCGGTTGAAGGTAAAGAAACAGAAAAGGATTTTGATGCCTGTACTACCGAAACCATTGCTACTATCACAAAAGCAAAAAACAATAAGTCCATTCCTTTTTGTGTATTTAAAGTCACGGGGCTTGCACGTTTTGATTTGCTGGAAAAAGTCAGTGTTAATCATTCCAACCTGGATCCGGAAGAGCAAAAGGAATATGGCCGTGTTCAACTCCGTGTCAGCACCATTTGTAAAACAGCTTACGAGGCAGGCATTCCTCTTTTTATTGATGCGGAAGAAAGCTGGATACAACCGGCAATCGATAACCTTGCCAATCAAATGATGGTATTGTACAATACAGAAAAAGCAATTGTATACAATACTTATCAGCTATATCGTAAAGACCGCCTGGCTTATTTAAAACATTCCTTTAAGCTGGCAACGGACGGACGTTATTTTCTGGGAGCAAAATTGGTTCGAGGAGCCTACATGGAAAAAGAGCGTGCACGTGCTCAGGAAAAAGGATATCCTTCACCTATACATGACAATAAGCAAAACACGGATACCGATTATGATGCAGCCGTGGCGTTTTGTCTGGAACACATCGATAAAATTGCCATTTGCGCCGGGACTCACAATGAAAACAGCTCCATGAAACTTGCCGAATCAATGCAAAACAGGAACATTCAGAATACCAACAGACATATTTACTTCTCCCAATTACTTGGCATGAGTGATCATATTAGTTACAATCTGGCCAATGAAGGCTATAATGTAGCGAAATATGTGCCTTACGGACCTGTACGCGAAGTCCTTCCCTATCTTATCCGCCGGGCACAGGAGAATACTTCTGTAAAAGGTCAAACGGGAAGAGAACTCAGCCTTATTATTAAAGAAAAAGAAAGAAGAAAACTGGCAGGGGAGTAACCTGTTTCAAACGTTGTTTGATTTTTTCCTGCTGGTTTTCGTTTTTTCTGTTGCTTTCATTTCCTTCATCGATACCTGAATCAGGTTTATCTAAATAAACAATTTTTTTTTAACCTGTTTCATTTTCTATCGTATTTCTGCCTAATTTTGTATTTAACCAAATGGTTAAACCATTAAATTAAATGAAACAGTTAAAAAATAATTCAACCGAAGAAAAAATCCTGAATGCTGCAAAAGAGGTATTTATGAAATACGGATTATATGGTGCCCGTATGCAGGATATCGCTGATACTGCAGGCATTAATAAAGCGCTTTTACACTACTATTTCCGTAACAAAGAGAAGTTATTTGATAAAATTTTTGAGAATGCTCTATCACGATTCTTTGAACAGGCACAGGTATTCGAAAATAATTCCCTGCCGGTTAAAGAAAGAGTGTTTCAATATGTCAGTAATATCATTGATTTTTATGCAGAATACCCTCAAATGTCCATGTTCATTATTAAAGAGATTGGCAATAACCCTGAACTTTTCCGTCAAAAAGTGATGGCTGCCAAGAAAAATAAAACTTTCCGGCTCATTACTTCACTGGAAGAAGCCATTAAAAATGGTGAGGTCGCAAAGATTGATACTGCCATGTTCATGATCAATATCCAATCGCTTTGCAGTTTTCCTTTTCTTGCATCGCCTATGTTTAAACATTCCTTGAAATCAAACGGTAAAGACTGGAACACTGATTTCAGCATTGACAAATTAAAAAAATCGGTGAAAAAATTTATTGATGACAGCTTGGATAAAAAATAATTCTAACAACAAAAAATAAAAATTACTAAAACCAGAAATGAAACCTTTAACATTTATTCTACTTGCTTTTCATACACTTAGCTTTTCACAAAACAGCACATTATCACTTGATTCCTGTGTGCAGATGGCAAAAAGAAATTATCCTCTCTTTAAACAGAACCAACTTATCGCTGACAGCGAAAAAAATAACCTAAACAATGATAACAAAGCCTGGCTGCCTAAATTGTCTTTTGGTGCCAATGCTGTTTATCAGACGGAAGTAATTGAATTTGCCGGAACCACATTTCCGCATGATGCCTACGTAGCTGCACTTGGGTTGGAGCAAAATATTTTTGACGGTGGACAAACACACTCTCAAAAACGCCTGGATAGAATGAATAGTGAAAATGAATTACAAAAAAACCAGGTGGAATTGTATAAACTGGTAGATCGTGTTACACAATTATACAGTACCATTTTATTGAGCAGAGAAAGTTTAAAAACACTTTCTCTTTATAAAGAGGATGTTGGAAACAAAAAAATAATTCTATCTGCATCTTATACTAATGGAATGGCACTGCAAAGCAATGTGGATGCAATGGAAGCAGAAGAACTAAAGACAGAGCAATCCATCGAAGAAACGAAGGAAAACATCAGGGCTTATTATAAGTCCTTATCCATGTACATTAACCAGCCGATTGATGACAGTACTAAATTTTTAGTAAAACCTATTCAGAATGTATCAGCAGGCGATGAGATTAATCGCCCTGAAATAAAAGCTTTTGAAGCACAAAAGGCGGTTCTGGATGCCCGCCACAAATTGAATAACAGTTTTGCAATGCCTCGTCTTACTGTCGGAGGGCAATATGCATATGGTCGTCCTGGCCCTAATTTTCTGAACCAGGACCTTCGTTTCTTTGGTCAGGCTTCTGTTAGTTTAAAATGGAACATTGCTTCATTGTACAACCTGAACAATGAAAAGCAAAACATCAATCTTAACAAGCAAATGCTGGATGTACAAAAAGAAGTTTTTGAATTCAATGTAAAAAATACCATGCTGACGCAAGCTGCACA
The DNA here is from genome assembly GCA_964568515.1 of uncultured Chitinophaga sp. GTDB lineage: Bacteria > Bacteroidota > Bacteroidia > 2-12-FULL-35-15 > 2-12-FULL-35-15 > 2-12-FULL-35-15. The sequence continues at coordinate 4,843 of CAZMRM010000128.1, forward strand.
AATCAATTCACTCAATACCATTATTGAGAAAGATAAATTAATTATTGAGAAGAGACACAACATCCGTGAAACAGCGTCTAAACAGCTGGAAAATGGTAGCATTACCTCTACAGACTATCTTATTGAATTAAACGCTGAAATGCAGGCCATCCTCAATCAAAAACTTCATGAAGTAAAGCTTATGAATGCAATAACAAACTATAACTCATCAAAAGGAATCAACAATTTTTAATAATAGATAAATGGAAACGCTAACTCAATCGGAAAAACAAACAATGCAAACAGCTGTTCCTCAACAGGAAAAGAAAAAGAAAAACAAAGTGGTCCTGTTCGGATCTGTTATAGGAGTATTACTTATTATCAGCATCATCTATTTTGTGAATGCTGCTAATTATGAAAGCACAGATAATGCTCAACTTGATGCGGATATTGTACCTATCAAATCAAGTGTTGCCGGATATATAAAGTCCATTCACTTTAAAGATAATGATATTGTAAAAAAAGGACAGCTACTCATTACCATCGATGATGTTGATTTAAAAACACGTGTCGCACAAGCCAATGCTGCACTTGAAAATGCAAAAGCAAATCTGACTTCTGTTCAAAGCACTTCAACTGCTTCTTATGAAAATGCGAATGCCTCGGCACTCACCTCTTTTTCTGTTGAGCAGAATATTAATTCCGCAAAAGCCCGTTTAAATGTTGCGGAAGCTAATTTTCATAGAATTGAAAATATGTACAACGCAAAAGCTGCAACACAGGCTCAATACGATGTAGCGAAAGCAGATCTTGAAGTTGCAAAATCGCAGCACGAATCATCTGTTAATTTGTTTAAATCATCGGCTGCCCAATCATCCGGAATCCGTTCCCAGGCAGAAGCACAAAGAGCCCAAATTACTCTTGCTCAGGCTATGGTAAAACAACGCGAGGCTGAACTTGCACTTGCCCAGACACAATTGGACCATGCACAAATTGTTTCTCCTTGCGACGGAATAGTGACCAAACGTGCTGTTGAAGAAGGTCAATATATTACCATTGCTCAGCCATTGTGTTCTGCAATCGACAATACTCATCTTTGGGTGACGGCTAATTTTAAAGAAACACAAATAAAAAAAATTAAACCTGGACAAGAAGTAGAAGTGAAATTGGATGCTTTTCCTGACATGAAAATTTATGGCAAGGTACAATCCTATATTGGTGCCACAGGCGCCAAATTCTCCTTATTACCTCCGGATAATGCAACGGGGAACTTTGTGAAAATTGTTCAGCGTGTCCCTATACGCATTGATTTAACCGAATATCCAAAAGATCGTAGCAATCAGTTATATCCTGGCTTAAGTGCATTTGTTGAAATAAAAGTTAAATAACATTGGAAACTACCTCATCTACTCATAAAGCTGCCGTATATCCTACAGGTGCAGAAAAATGGATATTGATCATTACAGCCATTACCTGTGCCATACTGGAATTAATTGATACTACTGTTGTCAATGTTTCCTTACGCGAAATCAGCGGAAGCATTGGTGCAACAACCACAGAAATAGCATGGGTTATTACTGCATATGCCATTTCAAATGTGATCATTATTCCCCTTACCAGTATGTTATCAGATTTTTTTGGAAGAAAAACCTATTTTACAGCTTCCGTGCTCATCTTTACTTTTTCATCGCTTATGTGTGGATTATCCACCAACTTATGGATGCTGGTGTTCTGGAGGTTTGTGCAGGGAATCGGCGGAGGAGGTCTTTTATCTACCGGTCAATCCATCATTGTGGGAGCCTTTCCTCCTGAAAAAATAAGTACCGCCAACGCCATATTCGGAATGGGAATCATCATGGGACCTACTTTTGGTCCTACGCTGGGAGGCTATATTACCGATAATTTATCCTGGCACTGGATATTCTTTGTAAACATTCCTGTAGGAATTGTTGCAAGTATTCTTGCATGGACCTATGTAACAGATGTGGAAGGTGCTAAAAAACCAAAAAAAATGGATTGGTGGGGAATCATTTTTCTTATCATGGCCATTGGTTCATTACAATATGTATTGGAAGAGGGTACTTCCAAAGATTGGTTTGAAAGTGCAGAAATAATTATACTTTCACTCGTATCGGTTGTTGGACTTGTTGCCTTTATTTACCGGGAGCTTACCATTGATCACCCTGCGGTAAACATCCGTTTGTATAAAAATTATAATCTGGCGATGGGAAGTATCATGAACTTTATGCTGGGGATGTTATTATTTGGAACCGTCTTTATTTTTCCTTTGTTCGTTCAAATTTCATTGGGATGGACACCCACACAAACCGGTGTTTTTATGATCCCAAGTGCTCTTTGTACGGCTGTATCCATGCCAATTGTCGGTAAAATGCTGGGAAATGGAAAGAACCCTAAAACAATTATCATTATCGGTATTTTAATAACATTCGGGTTTTTATTGATGATGTCTTTTTCATCACCTGAATCCAGCCAGAATGATTTTTATTTTCCTTTCGTACTCCGCGGTGTTGGATTGGCATTCATGATGTCTCCTATCCTTTCGCTGGCTGTTGCAGGATTACGTGGTAAAGACATGGCTCAGGCCATTGGTCTGGCAAATATGATCCGACAATTGGGAGGTGCCGTAGGTATCGCTTTATTGAATGTATTCCTTACCAATAAAAATGCGGAAGTAAGAGGTGATATGCTTGCTTACATTACCGATTATGCAAATGCCAGCACAGAACGCATTTCAGCATTTACACAAACATTTATTTCCAAAGGATATGGTACAGACGATGCCCAGGCAATTGCTTACCGGATGATGGAAGCCACATTGTTTAAACAAGGTTCACTGGTTAGTTATGATCAGGGATTTTTTGTGGTAGGGATCGCTATTCTTTTCTGTATTCCTGTTGTTTTATTGATCCGGTATAAAAAAGGCGGAAAGGCTGCTGCCATTGCTGATCACTGATAACTTTAACCCTTTTCTTTATTGGCGCAGGGCGTATGCTCTGCGCTATTTTTTAGTTCACAAAACGTGATAAAGAGGTTTATAATTTCAGTCACCAGGACAGGCGCAAGTATCCGTTTCCCGGTTCAGGTCAATTGCTGTCACGACTTTTGAAATAGTATCACAATCAGCAATTATTACACGAACATGTTGACCATCCTTCGTTCTACCTTCAACGGCATAAGTACCACATGGTTTATCGCGCACTTCACTTTTATCGTAATTAATTTTACCTGATTTTAATATGGCAGTGATCTCTTCGGAAGTTATTCCCCTGCATTGCATCCTGCATGTACCATGTTTGGTAAATTCTAGTTTTTGATAGCTGAGTTCTTCCAGCTTTGCTGATCCTGGCATTTGACAACCTCTCCCTTTGTAAATAAAACTGACTACAACAATTCCTAACAAGAAACCAAATCCATATAACTTAAAGCGCCTGATCAACTCCGACCTGTTGGTTTGTATTGTCATAAATAGAAAATAAAATATAGGGTCTTCATTTTATAATGAAAAGCTAAACGGCCTATAAAGCAGCCATCAATAAGTTAATATCCTGATAAGGAAGCTTAAACATTTCTCCGAGAACCTGATTTGTAAGCGTTCCATTATATAAATAAACACCATTACGAACACCCGTATCTTTCCTTAACATATTTTCCACCCCACCTTGTTCACCGATATTTAAAAGTATAGGAGTAAAAATAGTACTCAGGGCAAAGGAAGCTGTACGTGATACGCGAGATGCAATATTTGGAACACAGTAATGAATAACCCCGTGCTTCCGGAATACAGGTCTGGAATGATTAGTTACTTCAGAGGTTTCAAAACATCCTCCCTGATCAATGCTTACATCCACAATAACTGAATCCGTTTTCATTTCGCTTACCATCTGTTCACTTACAACACATGGTGTACGTCCCTGTTCGCCACGTATTGCACCTATCACTACATCAGCCGTTTTTAAATGTTTTGCAAGCACACGTGGTTGAATAACACTGGTGAAAATACGGGTCCCGATATCACTTTGCATCCTTCCTCTAATTTTTCAAAAGTTTATCT
>CAZMRM010000128.1:8903-9988 GCA_964568515.1 uncultured Chitinophaga sp.
ACGGAAGCTCCTAATCCCAATGCTGCGCGGGTTGCAAATTCGCCCACTGTTCCCGCACCCAATATGACCACTTCTGTAGGTGATATACCGGATATTCCACCCAGTATTGCTCCCTGTCCATTATTTACGTTACTTAAATATTCTGCTGCTATCAGAATGGAGGTACTGCCTGCAATTTCTCCCATAGAACGGATAACGGTATAAATTCCATCCTGATCCTTTATCCAGTCGAATGCGATGGCTGTTATTTTTTTTGCCATCAGCTGCCTGATAAAGTCTTCCGGTTGAACAGTCAGTTGCAAGGAAGAAATCAGGGTTTGCTTTTGCTGCATCATTCCGATTTCCTCAGGAGATGGAGGCGCAACCTTCAGAATAATATCTGCCTTATAAACATCAACGGGACTATATACGATCTGTGCTCCGGCTTCACTATAGTCATGATCCTGAAAATTTGCCATTTTACCGGCAGCACTTTCGATTATAACACGATGACCATTATTTACTAATAAAGACACAGCATCCGGCACAAGTGCCACACGGTTTTCCTGGAAAGATATTTCTTTGGGAATTCCTATAAAGAGATTGCCTTTTTTACGGCCTATTTCCAATGTTTCTTCTTGAGGTAATAATGCAGTCTGACTTAATGATGCGAGTAATTGTTTAGATGTTTTCATTATGGTATGAAAGAGATATCATTCCCACAAATTTAACAAATCTATTCTAATTAAAAATTTTAACTGCCGGCAGAGTTATTAAATGAGAGTTGTTAATGAAGCAATTATCAACAAAATAAAGCCATTCAGTAAGTAATTATTCGTTTTTCACCTTCGATGCCAATCATTACCTTTTCATAGGTCAAAGGGATAAGCTCTCCTATTTTCTCGGGCCATTCAATAAAACAATAGGCTTTTGAGTAAAAATATTCTTCATAGCCCATGTCATAAGCTTCATCAATGGATTTTATACGATAAAAATCAAAATGATATACCTTTTCACCTTTATTGGTGCGGTATTCATTAACGATCGAAAAAGTTGGACTGCTTACATTGTCTATTACTCCCAGCTCCCGGCATAAAGCTTTTATC
>CAZMRM010000129.1:0-1752 GCA_964568515.1 uncultured Chitinophaga sp.
CTTCTCCATCCGGTCCCACCATCGCATACAGCCAGCTACCTCCATCTTTAAATTCCATTTTTTTTGTTTTTGCCTTCCAGGGTTTAGGTGCCCACCATTGATCGAGCAACTCTTCCTGTGTCCAGGCAGCCCACACTTTTGAAACAGGAGCTGCAAATTCTCTTTTTACAATTATTTCTTTCTTTTCCTTATCTACGGAAAAATCCATTAACAAGCTATTTTTCATGATTTCTTAGATTTTAAATTGATTAATAATTTGTCCAGTTGTGAAAAACGATCTTCCCAATGTTGTTTAAATTGATCTAGCCATCTGTCAATCTCTTTTAATTTTTTGCATTAAATGATAGTAGATTTCTCTCCCCGATTGTTCCTGTTTTACCAGATAGCATTGTCTGTCAATGTCTTAATGTGTTTTGTAGGATCAGCAATGGCTTGAAAGACGTCTCTTCTCATTTCTTACAATTTTCATACATAAAACATGCAACCAAACGGTTTCTCAATTTTTTTGGATATTTTTCCGGTTAATACAACATTTGAGAATAAGAATCGCTTTGGAGATGACAGGATGGATACGGGTATATTAAAAATCTACTTCATCCGGAAATAAACCTGAATTTCCGATATGCCGAAGATCATCAATCGTGTTCATGTCATCGGGTGAAAGCAGGAATTGCTCCACTTCCCGGTTTTGTTGAATACGTGAAGGTGTAACAGATTTTGGTAATGGTAATGTATGGTGCTGCAAACACCATTTGATGCAAACCTGAGCAACCGATACATTGTATTTATCGGCTATTGACATTAAGGATGGATGATCCAGCAGTTTTCCTGTACCCAATGGCGACCATGCCTCAACGAGCATAGTGTTCTTTCTGCAGAATTCCACTACTTCTTTTTGCATGTATCCGGGATGAAATTCAATTTGATTGACAGAGGGTTTTACTATTGCTGTTTCGAACAAGGCTTGCAGGTGATGTACCAGGAAATTGCTGACTCCTATGGCTCTTATTTTCCCATCCTTATAAAGTTGTTCAAATGCTTTCCAGGTATCAGCATTTTTTTGTTGCCAATTGGTTGGGAATTGTTTTTGATTAGCCGGCCAATGAATAAGATACAAGTCGAGATAATCGGTCTGCAGATCTTTTAACGTTTTGGAAAAAGCACGAAGCGTGGAATCGTATCCACGTTCCGTGTTCCATAATTTGCTTGTTAAAAATAATTCTTTCCGGTCAGCCCCCAATTCTATAATGGCTTTCCCCACACTTTCTTCATTCCCATAAATGGCGGCTGTATCAATATGGGTATAGCCATATTTTAATGCCGCTTTCACTGAAGCAACGGCTGTTGCACCGTTTGGTGTCTGCCAGGTACCAAAACCAATAGAAGGTATCGCTACCCGGTTATTTAAAATGTATTGCTGTTGTTTATGCACTGTTGTATCCATAGTGTTGGTGTATAAATGGAAGTTGATAATGATCGATAAAATCTGCCTGCAAATATACCGGTATATTTGCGGAGTTGCAATCCTGGTTCACGGGGTTCTGTTGCATGTTTACCTTTTGAATTTTATGCTACAGATTATGGCAACTTAATTTGAAGTTGCGCAATACATTTGTATGCAAAAAACAAAAAGAAAAAAGTATATGATCAATCAAACACTTATACAAAGTCTCATCCGTGATAGCCTCGTTAACCTGAAGCTGGTTTCAGGCCTCAATGCATTGGGTTTAAATGCTGATGATTATCACATTT
>CAZMRM010000129.1:1762-8293 GCA_964568515.1 uncultured Chitinophaga sp.
CGATACTGTCTTTAAACTGATGGGCATGCAGAACATGGAGTACAGTGATCTGATATTTGAAAAAATTTATATGTCAAATGCACAACGGGTAAAACGGATGCAGTTTCCTCCCTCCGAAAATGAATTGGACAGACTTAGTGAAGCTATCTATGAACAGTTATTATTTGCAAGGGAAACATTGATGGATTAAGTTTCAGTAACTATCGGAAACGTCGGACCAAAAGTAAACCTTACAGGTCTTCATTTATTGCTTGCATACCGTTTGGATCCTGATTTCCTTGAACGGAGCCCAACCTGTCAGGTTGGGCAGTGATGATGGTATTCTAAAGCTGAATTTTTTGGTAGGATGTTCCCGGTAGTCAATATACGTCTTTATATCCTCTGCTATTTTATTTTTTCCAACCCTTTAAAAAACTCCTCAGGCGTCATTTTGTAATATTTAAGTATTCTATTCAAAGTCAGATAGGTAATATTGCTTCCGGTTTCATATCTTCCATATTGGGCCCTTGGAATACCCGCCTCATAAGCAAATGCTTCCTGACTTGAAAATCCTGCTCCAATTCTCAGTTCCCTGATTCTTTTTCCCAATAGTCTCAAAAGTTTCTCTTCTTCTTTTGTCATAGTGCAAATTGAATCATTCTCATAATTTTGTGCATCCATTTTAAAATAGGAACTTATAAATAGATATTTTTTATATATTTGCTCTGTTAATTAACAAAAAGCGAGCATCAAAGCCTTGAATACTCGGAGGAATTTTTCTTGTTGTCCTTAACTATACAAGAAAGCATGCCACAGGAGTAGTCCGAAAAGCCAGTGGTCATTCAGCTGTGAAAGTGAGTAGGAACTAACCAACAAATAATCAATTACATGAAAACCATAAAAATTAAAAAACTGTCTTTGAATAAAACGGTCATCACCAAACTCAATGATGATAATTTAGAAGTATTAAAAGGTGGTGGTCCCATTTTGACAAATAAAGGTTCCTGTGTCAATTGCGGAACATCCTATGTCGCAGCCTGTCATACCAAGGTATGCTCGGGAGGATGTACACATTAAACCAAAAGATGTCCGGCAAAAGCGTCTTTAACCGGACGCTTTTGTTTCAAAAACAACAGAATGAAGAACCCACATGGGATTCTGTTTTATGAAGCTGAAACCATGAAGTTAGGAATACTCGATTTTGGAGAAATAGATGAAAGATCCAATGCTATTGAAACAATACATCATTCTATTGCCAATGCTGTACTTGCTGAAAAAAAAGGATTCTCCCGCTACTGGCTGACCGAACATTATCAGCCTGGTGTGGCCTGGAGAAATCCTGAGCTTGTACTTTCTTTGATTGCTGCCTCAACAGATAGCATAAAAGTGGGTGCAGCCGGTATTTTAGTCGCTGTTAACACACCTTATCGCGTTGCCCAGGATTTCAAACTTTTATCCAACTTATTTCCGGATCGTATTGATCTGGGGTTTGCAAAAGCACTGTTGGATGAAACATTACAGCAAGAAATAACAGGTTCTCCTTTTATCACTCCTTTTCATGACAGGATCAGGAAAATTCAAGATCTTTTAACCAATAAAATCAAACATGCCATGATCAGTCCGGTATCACGCCTTGTTCCTGATCTCTGGATGCTGGGTACAAGTGCTTCGAGCATCGGTTTTACGATTGAAAACAAAATGAATTTTTCGCTGTCGCTACTTCATAATTTGAACGGATCGCTGCCCGGTGCATCGGTTATTTCTGAATTTAAAAACACATTCATCGAAAAACATGGCTATGAGCCTCAAATCAATATTGCCTTATCGGTTTTTTGCAGCAAAGATAAAGGCAGGATCAAAGAGGAAATAAAAACCAGAAAAAATGTTCTCTTGAATGTTCATGGGAATCCAAAGGAATGTATGGCTCAAATTAAAGAGCTTTCTCAGCACTATCAGGTAAAGGAGGTGATGATTTTAAATCTGGGAAAGGATCATGCGGAGAAACAATTTCTGATCAATGAATTACTAATGACTAATCAAATCCTTCACTAAAAAACTCCTGCAAGGTCATGTTAAATGCTTTTACAATCTTGGATAAACTGGAAAACCTTAAGTCTTTTCCTTTTTCATACCGGCCATACAATGCTCTTGATAAACCGTGTTCATTGGCAAACGACTCATAGCTAGTATATCCTTGGCGTATCCTCAGCTCTTTGATCCGGCGGGCCATTTTCAATATTTCTTGTCCGGGTGCTTTTTTAACAACCTTCTTCTTTTTCATACTACAAAAGAAAGAGAAGATGTGCGTATATAAAACGCCAGAAAGGTAACGTACTATAAGACGTTTAAAATAAAATGACTATGTTTGTACCTGTTTAAATCATTCGTAATTAAAGCATTCTCTTTTGAAACCATGTTTGACGAAGCCAAATCAGCCAACCGTAAAAAACGACAACAAACTATTGCCTTCCGGGTTTTAAGGCTCTTTAGTTTTTCCATTATTCTTATTCTGATCACTATTTTAGGTTTTATTGTGTTTCAGGGTATTTCCGTTTTGAATTGGGACTTTTTAAGTAAAATGCCGGAAGAAGGTATGACAAAAGGAGGAATATTCCCGGCCATTGTAGGAACTATCTGTTTGGTTTGCTTGAGCATGATCATCGCTTTTCCGGTTGGCCTGTTTGCAGGTACTTATATCCATGAATATGCAAAAGACGGTCTTCTCAAAAGAATAACTCTGTTAATGACGAACAATCTTGCAGGTATTCCATCTGTTGTGTTTGGTATTTTCGGAATGTCACTTTTTGTAAATAAATTCGGATTTGGAGATTCCATACTTTCGGCTTCGCTTACACTGGCATTAATGGCACTGCCCATTGTTACACGCATCACTCAGGAATCATTAAAAGCTGTAGATGATATTCACCGGCAGGGAAGCGCAGCACTTGGTGCCTCTAAATGGCAAACTACCCGAAGAGTTGTTCTGCCCATTGCATTACCCAATATTATGACGGGATTGATCTTGTCCATTGGCCGGGTATCCGGCGAAACAGCCCCTATCTTGTTCACAGGTGTTGTGTATTCTCTTAAAAATCTTCCAACCAGTATTTTTGAACCAACCATGGCTCTTCCCTATCACCTGTTTGCAATAAGTACCAGCAATACAAATATCCAGGCTTCCCGTCCTTTGGCATATGGAACTGCATTGGTACTCATCCTGATTGTATTACTCTTAAATCTTTCTGCAAATGCTTTGAGAAGGTATTTTGGAAGACGTGTAAAAACAAATTAAAAAAAAATTATTTTAACCTTCGCTACCAACCACGCTGTTTTTCTTCCTTAGTATTAATACGTATAAAAATTTATGCTTGTCAATCCTCAACAATTTCTCCGGGCCATTTCCAGGCATGCCAGATTATCAAAAAGGTAATCACTACCTCTACTATTCCAAAGAAAACATAAAAAGACATCCATACATTGTGTGTCGTCACAACTATTAATAACATAATAGCTGCGTAAAACAAAGCAGTTATCACATTCACCACGCGATTTACTGTTGGTTTCAGTATCAACGACAGAACTATCATTAAAGAAGGAATGGTCATGAGTATGGCGAACATCAATAATTTCAGCGGACTTGTTGAACCCACTCCGGAATTACCATCCATCAAACTCTGAATGTGTCCTGGAACAAATAATGTGAAAAAGTCGCCATACACAAAACAAAACATCAACGATATCCATAAGGCAGAAAGCTTAAACTTTATATTTATTGCAATGTCTTGTAAACGGGTTGTTTTCATATCGGCTTACTTATTAGTGAGGTTGGTTGAGGTCCCTGGAAAAGTTTCTTTTTTTATGCCTGCAATGAGTAGCCAGAGGCAAATCCCTATTTCTCCAATACTGGCCGGTAAGGCAACTATTCCTGAGATACCCGTTTCCTGATAATAGGGTATAAGAAATTTACCAAGAAAATTTAGCAGATAACCAAAACAGCCTGCCATTAAAAATATTCCAAGGATTTTAGGCAGAAATCGGGATTTAACTACTAAATACCCAAAAGGCAGTAGCCAAAGTCCCCAGAACAAAGAAGCTATCTGGATCCCGTTGTTGTAATAACGAAGGTACAACATGATTTGTGCCTGTAACTGTGCTGCCTGAAAGGTCTGAAGATGATGCGGAACATTAATGAGTGTTAATACTGCAAATTTATTGGTCAGATTAAAAAGAGAAATGGGAACACTGATCACTGCTAAAACGACCATTGAAATGGCAACTTTTTTATTGATGCTTTCAAGCAGTTCATACAGAATAAAGGGTAAAAGCAAAAAAGCAAGATAACAAACGATGCCTGCTAAAATTCCCAAGCGAAAAAGTGTTTCTGAAGAAACGATGTTGTTCATCGTGGTTGCCGCGTTATCCATAACGATCAGCTTAGAGGGGACATATGCAAGATTGAAAATCCCTGCAAGTACAACAATCAGATAAACAAATCCTGCCTGTTTCGCTATCCTTTTTTGTGAAGTCATTTTTTAATATTTCTACCCCCTGTGACGACCCATGTGTAGAATTGTTACAACTCCTAACTATTTTATTGAAAGGGTTTCCTTTTTTATTTATAGAGCCGGATACATTTGATAAATGCCTATCCCGTTTTCAAAAAGAAAGATTGACAATTAAGTGAAAACAAATTCAGAGAAAAGAGAAATGGGGATGTTGTTTTTATGTGTTTCGCAGTGAATTTGATCAGCCGGGCTGTTGACCAAGTTTTTTCAGCATTCGGATGTGTGAACCTATTGCACAAAAGAAGGTTCTGTTTTCATTATATCTTAAGCCATATTCTTTTGCTGTTTCTTTTACAATCGGTGATATATCTTTATAATGAATATGACTTACATAAGGAAATAAATGATGCTCGATCTGATAATTAAGTCCACCGATCATCCAGGCAAAACATCTGCTTTTTCTTGAAAAATTTGCTGTTGTTTCCAGTTCATGTATCGCCCATTCATTTTCAATAATACCTTGTTCATTAGGTGTGGGTTGATCCGCAGCTTCAACAATATGAGCCATCTGAAAAACAATACTCATGAATATCCCGCCGGTAAAATGCATGGTCAAAAAACCCAGAAAGATCAACCACCAGCTTAATGGTGTAAAAAACAACGGTAAACCCAATATAAATATGAGGTAAGCAATTTTTGTAATGATCAGTCTTATCATCTCCTTTCTTGGCGTTGATCCCTGCTGTCTTGTAATTCCTTTTCTATTGTATCTGCTCAGTTGTTTAAATTCATTGAATGTTCTGAACAATGTCATGAGGCTGTACAAAAAGAAAGCATAGATGTATTGAAATTTATGAACTTTTTTCAAAGGTGTTTTATTGGATAACCGTAAAATTCCTTTTGGATCAATATCTTCATCCACGCCTTCAATATTTGTATAAGTATGATGTAAGACATTGTGTTGAATTTTCCAGTTAAATGTGTTGCCTCCAATGAGGTACATGGTGCTGCCAAAGAACGTGTTTAACCAGCCAACTTTCGAAAAGGAACCATGCATTGCATCGTGCATCACACTCATTCCTACCCCGCCCATACCAATTCCCATAATAAAGGAAATAGGAAAGATCAGCCATGCATCGATGGGGAAAACCAATAGCAGTGCAAAAGGGCCAAGATAAATCGTAAACATGATAAGGGCCTTCATCAACATTTTCCAATTCCCTTTCGGAGATATGCCTTTGGCTTGAAAATACATGTTCACATTTTTTCTTAATGCAGCTGTAAATTGTCCCCGGTCTTTAGTTGCAAATTTTATTTTATTCATATTACCTGGATTATTTTTTTAAACATGGTGATTACTCATTCATTCAGATTATCAGATGTAGGGATGGGTTGTCACCACATTCATGTTTATTTTAATAAGCTTGTGTATGTCTTTGAGATATGAAAGTTCCTCTTGTGCACAGAAAGACAGTGCGGCTCCTGAAGTACCTGCTCTTCCGGTTCTTCCGATCCGGTGCACATATGTTTCTGCCTGTTCAGGCATTTCATAATTAATCACAACCGAAAGTTTGTCCACATCAATCCCTCTTGATGCTATATCCGTGGCAACCAGCACACGTATGGTCCTGTCTTTAAAACCCTTTAAGGCACGTTCACGTGCACTTTGTGATTTATTACCATGAATCGCTTCTGCTTTTACACCATCTTTATTCAGATCCTTTACCACTTTATTGGTACTTCTCTTTGTTCTTGTAAATACCAGTACCTGCTCTACTTTATTCTGTTTCAGAACATGCATAAGCAATCCTCTTTTATTTTCTTTTTTCACATGATAAACCGACTGTTGAACGAGGTCTGATGTTGAAGAAACAGGAGTTACTGAAATGCGTACAGGATGATGTAAAAGGGAGTTCGCCAGTTTCATAATCGCAGGAGCGGCTGTAGCCGAAAAGAACAAGGTTTGTTTTTTCTGTGGAAGCTTTACAATTATTTTTTTGATATCATTGATAAAACCCATATCAAGCATACGGTCTGCTTCATCCAG
>CAZMRM010000129.1:8303-9669 GCA_964568515.1 uncultured Chitinophaga sp.
TCTTATGAATCAGGGATTCATAAGATCCACTAAACGACCCGGTGTTGCAACAAGGATATCAACACCTTTACCAAGTATTGCTGTTTGGATATGCTGACTCACACCTCCAAAAACAAGTGTATGAGAAAGACCAAGACCGTTTCCGTAATTCTTTATGCTTTCATTGATCTGTATGGCCAGTTCACGTGTTGGTGCAAGGATCAGTGCTTTTATGTTTTTTGAACGATGACCATTTAGCTTTTTTGTATATAGCTGTTGTAAAACCGGCAATGCAAAAGCGGCTGTTTTACCTGTACCTGTTTGTGCACATCCAAATACATCTTTCCCGTCTAAAATAACAGGTATCGATTCTTGTTGAATGGGGGTAGGATGCAGGTATCCTTTTTTCTCTAAAGACACAATAAGTGGCTTTATGAGATTCAGTTTGTAAAATGACATTAAATAGTTGAAGTATTAATTAAGTATAAAAAAGCAATTTTTGCTATTTACGCCTTAAAAAAATTGGAAATGAATCTGATTGCAGGAATACTACAATAGGATAGAGATACAGAATTCTCAAGATGTGCGATAAAGATACGCTAAATATCCATAAAAGTTTCATTCGTGTCGATTTAATTCAAAGGTATTGCCATAACACCTGCTTTTAATCTTTTAGCAATAGCTGATCGGTCTGATCCAAACACTTACTTAACAGTCACTGTATGCCTTTTATAATTCAGGTCCCAGAATAATGCATTATTCTCAGGCACATTCACAACTCTTATCTGTAGTTGTTTTTCTATCCTTTCAACCGGAATTCCGGGATGTAATTCGCTGTAAAAGCATTTAATAGCGGGGTCAACTGGCCATTCGAAATACAAAGGGGAAACATTGAATTCATCATAATAAGAACGCAAAAACGATGTTTGTTCATGCATTTCATAAGGAGGAACCTTTATGGAAATGGTCACTGTATCCTTTTCTAATAACGGAAGTTCCTTTACTTTGGAAGAAAGACAGGCAAAATCCTCTGTTACCGGCTTAATAAAGCCGGTATTCATATTTATAAAAAAGATAGCGAGGAAAGGTAGTATAAGCAGCATACTCTGAGTTTTTTGTAAAAATGGGAATAGTTCCACACACCGGCATATAGCATAAAAAATTATTAAAAAACTCATTAATAAGAAATTTCTGGAAGCTCCCCAACTTTCTGCCAAAAGTAAATGGGGTAGAAAACTCAATAAACTAAAAATAAAAAGTAAGGAAAGATCCATCCACCTCTTTTTACAGATATCTCTAAGTAGCAAAGCAAACACCCCAAAAGAAAATAAGTTTTGTATGATAAAGGGTTTAAATAGCAATAGCTGAAGTTTACTGGCTTGCAGCC
>CAZMRM010000129.1:9679-9977 GCA_964568515.1 uncultured Chitinophaga sp.
TTCAAAAAACCATTTTAATTTACCGATATAATCCTTGCCAAATTTTCCACGATCGATCACTTCAATATGATAGGCTCCCAGAAGCGATTTATATATTCCATAATACACTCCCATTGAAAGAAAAAAAATAAGAAGATAATATTTTAAGAACCGGATTTTTTGTCTGCCTTCCACATCCGGTTTTAAGCATAATGCAAAAAAGCCGGGAAGAATAAATGCCAGGCTCATTCCCTGATAATTAAAAAGGGAGATGATTTGCAGTATCAAAGCACAAAGAACATACAGATTTTCTTTTCCT
>CAZMRM010000130.1:0-9952 GCA_964568515.1 uncultured Chitinophaga sp.
TAATTGCTGCCAACCACATTTCCGCCTTCACCTTCCAATACTTCGGTGATACTTGCTTTATGATTAGACGGAGGTAGGAAATCGCATAAGTCATCGTAGGTTCCTGACCTGGTTGGTAATGTCAGATACCCCGGTCTTGGTATTTTCGGATCCCAGTTAGTCGGTAAAGTACAGGACAAATGGCAAGTTGCATTGGTAGCAGCGCAATCCGGATCAATAACACGTAGTTCAGCTGGTGTTGCAGTATTAGGGTTCCAGGAAGGTAAAGGGACATACTGGGGATATCCTTTTTTCATCAGGAAATCTTCCATTCCTTCAATGTATGCTCGGTGAAAAGGTAAAAAGTTAAGATCATCATGAATATTCATGGTATTGTTATTCGATGTAGCACTGCAATGATCTTCGATGATTTGTTTAGTGATATATTCCTGCATAAGATCCACCAACTCCTTCCTTGCTGCCGGACTTAAAGAATTCAGATCCTTCCTCACCTGAGAAAAAAGCGACAAAGAGGTAAATAATAATAGCAGGGTTAATGAATTTTTGTAAATAACTTTAAAAAAGAAATTTTTTCTCTTTGTTTTAGAAAAGTAAAAAGTATTCATGAATAAATTATTTATTTTAACGAATAAGTACTTGCAGCGAGATAGCGGTCGGTGGGGATGAATAACTTTATAACCAGGCAAAAGTACAAAAAACGAGGTTCGTGTAATAAGATATTACTCCCAAAAGTTGCATAATTTAGACGAAAGAAGTATTTAACAGGATTAAACATATTATTTTATAAACGCACAACGCAACTTCTCATTTTGATCATTGAACTTTTGATTACCTTTAAAACCTAATTTTAACTCAGTAATTATTATGACATTAGAAGAAAAAATAAATAGCGACATTAAAACAGCAATGCTGGCAAAGGAATCAGCTAAGCTCGAAGCATTACGTGCTGTTAAATCAGCCATTTTGTTATTGAAGACTTCTCCAGAAGGATATACAGCTGAAACGGAATTAAAGGCTTTACAAAAAATGGTAAAGCAACGCAAAGAAACAGCTGATATTTATAAAACGCAGAACCGGGCCGATCTTGCAGAAGCTGAGTTAGCACAGGCCAGTGTGATCGAAGCCTATCTTCCAAAACAAATGGAGGAGAAAGAGATTAAAGAAGAGGTAAGTAAAATCATTGCCTCTTTAGGAGCCGCTTCTCCTGCAGACATGGGAAAGGTAATGGGAGTGGCAAGCAAGCAATTAGCAGGAAAAGCAGATGGGAAATTAATTTCCGGAATCGTAAAAGAATTGTTAAGTAAATAAAAAAACAAATGAAGGCAGTACATACTGCCTTCATAAATCTCACCTTTGATATTAATTCAGTATCTTAATTCGGTTAAACCAAAAAGGAGAACAATGATTAAAAGGGCACCTGTAACCCAAGTACCAGGATATTTTCCAAGGTCCAGAAATGGTGATTTGCTTTTCCTGAACCAATTACCAATACATTGGTATAATGAGCAAAAGAAACTTTTCCAGTATACTCCAGATAAATATATTTGAATGCTTCGTAGCGAAATCCTGTTTCCAGTCCTGCACAATAACCTGCAATATGAAAACGGTTATCCATTTCCTGTCCAAAAAGAACAACTTCTGTCTTGGGTATAACGATTCCTATTCCCGGTTTTGCTATGGCAAATAATTGATGACGCTCATTTTTAGATGCGAATATCCGTTCACGTTTCATAAAGTTAAGCATTAAAAAATTCGCACCATTGGTGTGTTCAAAATGTAAAAAATCTTCTGGTCTCACTAAGGTATCTTTGTCAATGTACTGTCCGTGAATTGTCCCCTTTACCCGTAAGGTTTGGTTATCTATCATAACATACTTTACATGATCAAAATTGATTTCAATTCCCAAATTGTGTTTGTCGTTAAAATAGTATCCCACTCTGTAAACATATTGAGGAATGGATAGATCGGTACGCATAATGTCTCTAAAACCCGGTCGATCTTTGGCTTTTGCACGGTACACAGTAAAATCATAATTATCGGGTTTTCCTGTAAACGGGTTGTAATCGTTAGATGTGTTTTTCAGATGAATATCACTTTTAGAGAACCAATCCTTATTATATCCCCAGCCAATATAAAAACTACCCTTTCTTTTTATTGGAATTTGTTGTATTTCCTGACTTTGTAAAAAAGAAAAATTTACAAGGAGTAAACTCAACAGGAAAATTTTTTTGAATAGTTTTATTTCGTGCATTATGTGCGGCTTAACGATTTGCAAAAAGAAATGTTGCGCAAAATTAAGAAAAATTCAAACTTGTAGAAAAGGTGCCACGGTTTTATAAAATAAAAACTCCTGAATCATTGCTGATCCAGGAGTTTTTTATAAACCGGAATTTGCTTACATCATTCCGCCCATTCCACCCATACCAGGGTTACCCATTGGTGCAGAAGGATTTTCTTCTTTTTGCTCAGCCAATACACATTCAGTTGTTAAAAGCATAGAAGCAATAGAAGCAGCATTTTCTAAGGCAACGCGTGATACTTTTGTAGGATCAATTACACCTGCAGCAAATAAATTTTCAAATTTATCTGTACGTGCATTGTAACCAAAATCATCTTTCCCTTCGCGTACTTTCTGAACGATCACAGCACCTTCACCACCAGAGTTCGCAACAATTTGACGAAGTGGTTCCTCAATAGCACGAATTACAATTGCAATACCTGTTGTTTCGTCTTCATTTGCACCTTTTAGTTTTTCTAAGCCGTCAATTGCTCTAATATAAGCAACACCGCCGCCTGGTACAATTCCTTCTTCAACAGCAGCACGTGTAGCAGCTAATGCATCATCAACACGGTCTTTTTTCTCTTTCATTTCTACTTCGGTTGCAGCACCTATGTATAATACAGCAACACCGCCAGCTAACTTAGCTAAACGCTCTTGTAACTTTTCTTTATCGTAATCAGAAGTGGTGCTTTCGATTTGTGCTTTGATTTGATTAACACGGGAAGCAATGTCATTCTTTTTACCTTTTCCACCAACAATAGTAGTATTGTCTTTGTCGATCGAAACTTTTTCTGCAGTACCTAGGAAAGACAGATCAGCATTTTCAAGTTTGTACCCTCTTTCTTCAGAGATCAATGTGCTGCCTGTAAGAATTGCGATATCTTCTAACATAGCTTTTCTTCTGTCACCAAAACCGGGTGCTTTAACAGCAGCAATTTTTAAAGAACCACGGATTTTGTTTACAACCAATGTAGATAATGCTTCACTATCCACATCTTCAGCAATAATTAAAATTGGTTTACCTGTTTGTACTGCTTTTTCCAATACAGGTAATAATTCTTTCATATTGGAAATTTTTTTATCAGTAACAAGAATAAGCGGAGAATCTAATACAGCTTGCATTTTGTCTACATCCGTAACAAAATAGGCAGAGATATAACCTCTGTCAAACTGCATACCTTCTACCACATCAGATGTTGTTTCTGTTCCTTTTGCTTCTTCAACAGTGATAACCCCTTCTTTTTTTACCTTTTTCATAGCATCGGCAATTAGTTTACCGATTTCATTATCATTGTTTGCGGAGATGGTAGCAACCTGTTCAATTTTTTTACTATCATCACCAATTTTTTGTGATTGTTTTCTCAGGTTTTCAACTACTGCTATCACAGCTTTATCAATGCCACGTTTTAAATCCATTGGATTAGCACCTGCTGCAACGTTTTTCAAACCTGCAGTTACAATTGCTTGAGCAAGTACAGTTGCAGTAGTAGTTCCATCACCTGCCGCATCAGCCGTTTTAGATGCTACTTCTTTTAACATCTGAGCACCCATGTTTTCAACAGGGTCCTGTAATTCAATTTCTTTTGCCACAGTAACACCGTCTTTGGTTACACTTGGTGCACCAAATTTTTTATCGATGATAACATTACGGCCTTTTGGACCTAATGTAACCTTTACTGCGTTTGCAAGTGAATCAACGCCTTTTTTTAGTTTGTCACGTGCCTCTACATTAAATAAAATATCTTTTGCCATGTTTTGGTTGAATAAATATTAGTGAATAAAAATTATATGGGATTGTAGTAGAATTATACGATAGCGAAAATATCGCTTTCTCTCATGATGAGATAGTCTTTGCCATCGACCTGAACCTCTGTGCCGGCATACTTGCCGTACAAAACAGTGTCTCCGACTTTTACTGTCATAGGCTCATCTTTTTTACCAGTCCCAACTGCAAGCACTTTTCCTCTTTGTGGTTTTTCTTTTACAGTATCAGGAATAATAATTCCTCCTGCAGTTCTTTCTTCTGCAGCAGCCGATTCTACAATTACCCGGTCTGCTAACGGTTGAATGTTCACTTTGCTAGTCGTTTTTGTCATTTTATTATTTATTTATAGTTTAACATATGTTATTTCCGATTTTTAATCGGTTCCCGACCTGTCAGATTTTGTACCAAACCTCCATTTCCTTTCCTGTAAAGACATTTTTACAGGTATTATATACATTTAAAAAAAAATGTCAGAATGTTGAGTGACACGCTGACATTTCGAATGTAAAAAAGGCTTATTTTTATTTAGTCGAATCCTTTGGTTGAATTGGAGCAGCTGGGTTTTGTGTATTGGGTGTTGCCGGCGCCTCATCATTCATTCTGCGTGTTGTAGACACAGAGGAAGAATTAACTTCTCCTTCTGTCGGTTTAGTGTAGGCTGTTGATATCAAACTTAACGCTAATAAGGAAATTGCCAGTGTCCAAGTTGCTTTCTCAAGAAAATCTGCTGTTTTACGAACTCCCATTACCTGATTAGAGGAGGAAAAGGAGGAAGCCAATCCACCACCTTTTGAGTTTTGTACCAATACAACCAGTACTAAAAGAAGACAAACAATTATGATTAGGATGGAAATGATAGTAGCCATTGTAAAAATTATTTTTGTTGATTTATGAGTTTTCTTAAATTTTTAATTTGGAGTGCAAAGTAAAGTCTTTTTTCTGGATATTTCAAGCGTAAATTTTCATATGCATGCAATGCTTTTTGATAATTCCCCTGTAATACATATATTTTAGCCAAAGTTTCACTTACAAAAGTAATGTCATCTGCTACGCTTTGCTTGGCCATATTGACCGGATTATAAAATTCGGCTTTTGGACGTGTAATTTTAGGTTCTTCTCGTATAAACCTGTCAATCAGATCGGTTTCAGTCTGTTTTAAATTTGAATGGTTCTTTTCAGGTATTTCTTCAGCTGGGTTTCCTGCATGTTTTAACCAGTCTGAAAAAGAATGTGGGACAGAATGGTCAAATGATTGCGAATCCGTTTCTTCTATACCCGGTAATGGTTTATTCAACACGAAGTTAGATGTTGTTTTTTCAACAGGCTGAACTGCCTCTTGCTCTTCAGTATTGGTATTATCTGTTGTTGTATGGTTAAGTTCTGTTTGTAAAATATTGATCTCAACCAATGTATTTGCCGCTTCTGCCAGATACTCTTTTTCCAGTTCCTCTGCTTTTAAATCATTCTCCGATGTAGGAGGCGTTGGGATCTGCTGTACAGATGATTCATTTTTTTGGTCTGAAAATGAATTTACGATAATCTGCTCCTGATCTGAAGTCACATTTTTTTTTGTATCCGGTAAAATGGAAACATCCGTATTCTGGATGCTGACATCCAGTGGAGGTGTAATTTGAATAGGTACTTCTGTTGCATAAGTTACCTGTATCTCTTCGCGAACACTTGCCTCACTATACTTTTTTTCAAAAACGGAGGGAGCGGCTGGTTCTTCTGCGGGAACATATTGTTTAGTGATTAACTGATAAAGGATTTTCCGGTTTGTTGCGTATGCTGCTGTTATTTTTAATTGATTATTGTAATCAATACTGTTTTGATTATGCAGGCTTTTGGCAAGAAGAAGATGAGCTGTTTGAAAGTAAGGAAAGTTTTTTAACAAAGAGGTCAGCTGTTGGCTATCTTCTGTCGAAAGCTTTTCGGTATGGTCAAGATAGGATATAAATTGAGCCTTGTTCATTACCAGTTGTTTAATGCTTTATTAAAAATATCCTGGGTTAACTGACTATTAATTTCTTCTATTAAACTGCCTTCAACAGTCGTAAGATTTTGATCACTCGCATAATCAGCAAATCTGGAGAAACTTTGTTCAAAATTCTTTTTCTCGTCAAACTTGCAGGTGTATTTAACATTCACAGTAATGGTCAACCGGTTTTTAGCAGCCTGGTCGGTACTTTGTACTGCAACAGGTGTGGTAGTATAGCCTGTTATAGCACCTTCAAAAGCAAGATCCCCATCTCTGGAAATTAGCGATAACCTGCTTTGTGAAGTCAATTTAGTACGTAATGCTTCTGTAAAACTTTGACTTAATGTTGGTGGCGAAAGAGAGGCATTATTTTGAAAAAAGGTAACCGAAATTGTTTTAGCTTCCGGCGGAATGCTTGCACCATTGAGCGAATAACTCACTCTGCATGCTGCAAAAAATATGCACAGAAAGCTAACAAGAAAAAAGTAGTTTCTTGCTTTTGAAAAAAAAGATAAACGCAATGGATTTACATACGTATTCATTATTTAATATTGTATTCATTGATTTTTCGATACAAGGTACGTTCTGAAATACCCAATTCTTTTGCTGCGTTCTTGCGTTTGCCTTTGTGTTTGGTTAATGCCTTTTTGATCATATCCTCTTCAATTTCATGTAAGGATAGATTTTCTTCAACTACGGTTACAGGAATTTGTTCTGTTTGTTTAATATTCGGTACAGTAGTATTATATCCTAACTGTATAGACGTTTCTGGTGTTCCTACCTCCTGATACAATTTTTTAATTAAGGATTCATTCTCAGGATGAAAATCCTGATTCAATTGATTATCGTTTTCAATCAGATCCACTACAATCTTTTTTAAATCCATCAAATCCTTTTTCATATCAAACAGCACCTTATATAAAAGATCTCTTTCGCTAAAATCTTGTGTCTGTGACGCTGTATTAACTATCATGGGTAGTTGAGAGGTTTGTTGTTGCGGAAGGTAAGTACGCATGATATTACCCGTGATTTCACGTTGTTTTTCAATTACTGAAATTTGCTCGGTAATATTTTTAAGCTGGCGAACATTTCCCGAAAAATTATAATTGGTTAATAATTGTTCAGCCTCTGCATCCAGCTTTATTGTTGGCATACGGTATTTTGCAGAAAAATCTGCTGCAAATTTTCTAAATAGTAAATGAATATCCTGTTTACGTTCCCTTAACGGGGGGACAGTAATGGGAACTGTATTCAAACGATAATAAAGATCTTCGCGGAATTTCCCTTTTTCTATTGCTTGTTGGATATTTACATTGGTTGCAGCGATCACACGAACATCTGTTTTTAATACTTTTGAAGATCCTACTTTTATATATTCACCGCTTTCAAGTATACGAAGCAGGCGAGCCTGTGTAGCTATGGGCATTTCAGCAACTTCATCCAGAAAAATAGTACCACCATTTGCTACTTCAAAATATCCTTTACGTGCTTCATGTGCACCTGTGAACGATCCTTTTTCGTGTCCAAACAATTCGGAGTCAATCGTCCCTTCCGGTATTGCACCACAGTTAACAGCGATGTATTGTCCGTGTTTCCGGGCACTTAAATTATGGATAATTTGAGGGAACACTTCTTTTCCTGTTCCGCTCTCACCCGTTATGAGTACGGTTAAATCTGTTGGTGCCACTTGCTTTGCAATATCAATTGCCCTGTCAAGTCCTGGTGAGTTACCAATGATACCAAAACGGTTTTTTATTTCTTGAATAGTCATTTTTAAACAGCTTTACCAATTAGTGTCGCACTGGTACAGTCAGTAACCAGTACATTTACATAATCACCCGGTTTGTAATGCTCTCTGGGAAACACTACCACCAGGTTTTGAGAATTGCGGCCGGATAGTTCATTTGAAGATTTTTTGGAAACCTGTTCCACCAATACACGGTGAACTTTTCCCAAGCCCAAACGGGTACGTTCACCGGAATTTTTTTGTTGCAGATCCACAATTTCCTGTAGTCTTCGTTTTTTTACTTCTTCGGCTATATCATCTTTGTATTTGCGTTCTGCAAGTGTTTTGGGGCGTTCGCTATAGGCAAACATGTAAGCAAAATCATACTTCACCCAATCCAGTAATGAAACCGTATCCTGGTGTTCCTCTTCTGTTTCGGAACAAAATCCAGTAATGATATCGGTAGATATGGCACAATCAGGAATAATTCTTCTGATTGCATTGATACGTTCAATATACCATTCACGTGAATAGCCCCGGTTCATCATTTCCAGAATACGTGAATTCCCGGACTGCACGGGTAAATGGATGTATTTGCAAATATTTTCATACCTGTTGATAATGTATAATACTTCATCCGACATATCCTTAGGATGAGATGTGCTGAAACGTACACGTAAATCAGGGCTTATCAATGCTACTTTTTCGAGTAGCTGTGCAAAATTAGTTGCGTTTCGCAATTCTTCCAATGTCGGATTTTCTTTTTTCAATCCTCCCCCGGTCCAAAGATAAGAATCAACATTTTGACCAAGCAACGTTACTTCACGATATCCTTCCTGAAATAAATTGCGGGCCTCCTGAACGATGGTTTCTGGGTCACGGCTGCGTTCACGTCCGCGTGTGAAAGGAACAACACAAAAAGAACACATGTTATCACAACCACGGGTGATACTGATAAAAGCGGTAACCCCGTTGGAACCTAACCTAACCGGAGCAATATCGGCATAGGTCTCTTCCTTCGAAAGAAGAACGTTTACTGCTTTTTGTCCTGTTTCAGCAATTTCAATGAGTTCAGGCAAACTTCTGTATGCATCCGGACCAACAACGATATCCACCAGTTTTTCCTGTTCCAGGAACTGGGATTTCAATCGTTCTGCCATGCAACCCAAAACACCAATAATGAGATCAGGATTACTTTTTTTTGCTTTTCTATACTCCGTCAATCGTTTGCGAACACGTTGTTCAGCTCCTTCCCGGATAGCACACGTGTTTACAAAAATGACATCTGCCTCAAAAAAATCCTGGGTGGTTGTAAACCCTTTATCTTTTAAGATGGAAGCCACAATTTCACTATCTGAAAAATTCATTGCACAACCGTAACTTTCTAAAAAAAGTTTTTTCCCGTTCGGATTTTCCGGCGCATCAATCAATGTTGCCTGTCCCTGAATCGCCTCATCAATTACTTTATTCTCATTCGTTAGTTCCATTTGTTGGTTGTATATCCGGTAAAATTCTTAAACCTAGTTTCTCCGTCTGTGAAAATTTCACTGAAATAGGGTGGCAAAGATAATTAAAAAATAAACGATGACAAAATGGCGCGTTTGTCTGTTTTCACAAAAAAATAAAAAAACTTATATATATTTATATATATACTTCCTGACAAATGCAAATTTATTTTGAAATATCCTTTTCAATTATTTTTCTTTGCACCAAATTTTAAAAAGCACCCTTAGAAAAAGGTTCATTTTAACTAAAATTAAATATTGGTATATGAGCAAAAATTTAGTGATCGTCGAGTCACCTGCAAAGGCAAAAACAATAGAAGGATTTTTAGGAGAGGGGTATACTGTTAAATCGAGTTTTGGCCATGTGCGTGATTTGGCAAAAAAAGGATTAGGGGTGGATATTGAAAATAATTTTCTTCCCAATTATGAGATATCGCCGGATAAAGCAAAAATTGTTGGGGAGCTGAAAAAATTAGCAAAGAGTGCTGAAACAGTATGGTTAGCAACCGATGAGGACCGTGAAGGGGAGGCTATTTCCTGGCACTTGTTTGAAGCCTTAAAATTGAATCCTAAGCAAACACAACGAATCGTATTTCATGAAATTACAAAATCAGCGATAAAGAATGCGATCGCTAATCCAAGAAAGATTGATAAATTTCTTGTGGATGCACAACAGGCAAGACGAATACTGGATCGG
>CAZMRM010000131.1:0-9869 GCA_964568515.1 uncultured Chitinophaga sp.
TGTTCTTTGACGATGATTCACAAGTTCAATTCTCACTTTATGAAATTGCCAGTTCCATTTTCCCATCCGGTATTTCATCCGAATTGGCAGCGACCACACTTATTCTTTTTTGCGGAATTCCATTGTTGCTCATTATTTATAACATGGTTCGCATTCTCTTTAACATTCGTCAACATAACAGAATTGTAAATATTGTAGCAGGCGTTTTATGGTTAATAGGAATAGGTCTGGTAGTATACATCGGAGTTCGAGTGGGTAATGATTTTTCTACGGAAGCATATGTAAAAAATAAAGTTGAACTAACGCAACCCAAAAACAAAAAACTATACCTGGACATTGCTCCATTTGATGACGAACACACTGATAATTATTATCCATATAAAAAAAATGGTAATAAACTGATGCTCGATAACTGGATAATTTTCGCAAAGGAAGACAATCATTACCGCCTGGGATATCCGACGGTGGATATTATTCCAAGCGCGACCGATAGTTTTCAAGTGGTGGTTATACAAGAAGCAAACGGATACGATAAAAAAGAAGCGACCATGTATGCAAGAAATATTTCCTATAACATTCAACAAAAAGACTCATTACTCCTTTTTGACAGCTACTTCGATGTTCCTCAAAATGATAAATTCAGGGCTCAGAATGTTAAGGTTATTCTCAAGGTACCTTTAAACAGCAGTATCTATTTAGGTAACAAAATGAAACGTGTTATATATGACATTGATAATATTACAAATATTTTGGACAGGGATATGGTAAACCGTTCCTGGCTGATGACACAAGAAGGTCTGGCCTGTTTGGATTGCAATGGAGATGAACAAACAGTGGGCAGAAGCAGGCATACACACATTTCCATTCACAATGATGACAATGAACATCAACGAATTACCATTGAAAAGGATTATGATACGGAAGATCTCCGCAAAGAAGGCGATAAAAAAGTAGTGATCAGAAAAAAAGTCAATCTTGATACAAAAGGTGACAAAGGAGAAAAAGGTCGTAAAAGCAATACTAAAGTAATCCTTGAAAAAGAAGTAATAAATGATGAGAAGAATTAACAGGTCTTCTTTTCTAAAATAACCGCGTCCGGTTAGATCAGAGTGTGAATGGGAAAGCAATTGCTCCCTGTTCTTCACTCTGATTTTTGCTTTTCTTAACTTCCTCTTTTTGTTTCAAGTGCTGACCATAATCCAATTTTTATCCGGTTTGTTAAAACAAAAAAAAGTGTCGGGCTCATCCAACATTCTTATAATAAGTAATTTAAACGTATAAAACAACAGTATTTGACCAGACATTTATAAAATTTTCAAAGCCTGCTTTTTACACCCTAAATAGTTATATTTGCAAATATTTGATTTATAAATTTATGTCAGAACAAGCAGTGTCAAAAGAGAAAAAACAAAATTTTTCTAAACAGGAATTTATAGCATTAGTGCTAAAAGATTACCGTATTGCAAATGAAAGCCGTGAAGCCAGCTTATTAGGCAGACGTGAAGTACTCTCAGGAAAAGCCAAGTTCGGAATTTTCGGTGATGGTAAAGAACTCCCACAATTAGCCATGGCAAAGGTTTTTGAAAAAGGTGATTTTCGTTCAGGATATTATCGTGATCAAACATTTATGTTTGCTATTGAAAACCTCACACTGCAAGAATGGTTTGCCGGCTTATATGGTCATACCGACCAGGAGGCTGAACCCATGAGTGCAGGGCGTCAAATGGGTGGACATTTTGCAACACGCAGCCTGAACCCGGATGGTACCTGGAAAGATTTAACACAGATCAAAAATTCTTCTGCAGATATTTCTCCTACAGGAGGACAAATGCCCCGTTTACTTGGGTTAGCAATGGCCTCTAAACATTATAAACAAAACCCGGAATTGCAAAAACCTCCTTTTCAAAAATTTTCGGATAAAGGAAATGAGATCGCTTTTGGAACCATTGGCGATGCGAGTACTTCCGAAGGTTTGTTTTGGGAAACAATCAATGCTGCAGGTGTTATGCAGATACCAATGCTTGTGTCTGTTTGGGACGATGGACACGGTATTTCTGTCCCTAAAAAATATCAAACCACCAAAGAAAGTATCTCTGAAATTCTGAAAGGCTTTCAACGTGAAAACAATGGTGTGGGCTACGAAATATTCAAAACAAAAGGCTGGGATTATCCGCATCTTTGTGAAACATACGAGAAAGCAAGCAAAGTATGCCGTGAACAACACATTCCTGTTTTAATCCATGTAGAAGAAGTAACACAACCTCAGGGTCACAGTACATCCGGATCGCATGAACGCTACAAATCAAAGGAACGCCTTCAATGGGAACAGGATTTTGATTGCATCAAAAAAATGGGTGAATGGATCATTGAAAGCAAAATTGCTACTGCCGAAGAATTAAAAGCTATTGAAGAAGAAGCAAAGAAAAATGTTAGACAGGCAAAAACTGCAGCATGGAATGCTTATCAGGAACCAATAAAAAACGAGTTAAAGGAAGTTGTCTCTTTATTGGATGCAATGGCTGCTCAATCTTCCAATTCAGCTTTTATTTCCAAAATCAAAAATGATTTGCAAAGTATCACGGAGCCCATCCGCAAAGATATTCTGGTAGCCGCCAAAAGTGTATTGCGTCTTACCCGTTCAGAAAATATTTCATCCAAAAATCAATTGATTGATTGGTTAAATGAATCCAAATTGGCAAACTATGATCGTTACAGTTCTTACCTCTATAGCGAGTCGGCGGCGGCGGCAATCAACATCAAGGCCGTACCTGCCGAGTTTCAGGGTGATCCCAAGCTAGTCGATGGTCGTGAATTATTGCGTGAAAATTTTGATGTGATTTTATCTAAATATCCTGAAGTGGTTATTTTTGGTGAGGATAGCGGAAAAATAGGCGGTGTAAATCAGGGACTGGAAGGTTTGCAAGCCAAATATGGTGAGATACGTGTTTTTGATACCGGTATTCGTGAAGCAACAATCCTAGGACAAGCAATTGGATTATCGCTAAGAGGATTACGTCCTATCGCCGAGATCCAATACCTGGATTATCTTTTATATGCCTTACAAATCATGAGTGATGATCTGGCTACTCTTCAATATCGTACAAAAGGTTTACAAAAGGCTCCTGTTATTATCCGCACACGAGGACATCGTCTGGAAGGCATCTGGCACAGTGGTTCTCCAATGGGTATGATCATTAACTCCATCCGCGGTATTCATGTTTGTGTTCCACGTAACATGCAACAAGTAGCAGGCTTTTACAACACACTTCTTGCTTCTGATGAGCCTGCATTGGTAATTGAACCATTAAACGGATACCGTTTAAAAGAAAAATTACCAACCAATTTAGGTGAATATAAACTGCCTTTGGGAGTTGTTGAAACAATACAGGAGGGAAATGATGTCACTATCGTCACCTATGGTTCTTGCTGCCGCATTGCTTTGGAAGCAGCAAAGCAATTGGCTGCCGTTGACATTTCCGTTGAAATTATTGATGTTCAAACATTGTTACCTTTTGACCTTAGTCAGGATACTATAAAATCCATAAAAAAAACAAATCGTTTACTGGTACTGGATGAAGATGTACCGGGCGGTGCAAGTGCCTACATTCTTCAAAAACTGGTAGAGGATCAAGGCGCTTATCAATATCTGGATTCTGCACCACGTACCTTGACTGCCAAAGATCATCGCCCGGCCTACGGAACAGACGGAGACTACTTCTCTAAGCCCAGCCCCGATGATATTTTTGATGCAGTATATGAAATGATGCAGGAAAGCAACCCCACAAAATATCCAAAGATCTATTAAAAAGAAAGGGCGAAAATTTCGCCCTTTCTTTTTAGCTTACTATTAACCATAAGAATCCCGATCTTTGATCTGAAAAATTTTTACAATGGAAAAAAGAACAACTGAACTTTCCTCCAGCTATCAATCACTCGAAAAAATGAGTGTAAACGAATTACTTGTTAATATCAATAAAGAAGATAAAACAGTTCCACTCGCGGTTGAAAAAGTAATTCCTGAAATCGAAAAGCTGGTAACAGTAATTGTGAAAAAAATGCAGAAGGGAGGCAGACTGTTTTACATGGGAGCCGGAACAAGTGGGCGACTTGGAATTATAGATGCTTCTGAATGTCCCCCAACCTATGGAGTTTCACACGGTCTTGTAATCGGGATCATTGCCGGTGGTGATAAAGCCATACGCAAAGCAGTTGAATTTGCAGAAGATGATACGCAACAAGGATGGAATGATTTGCAGAAGCATAAAATTAATGATAAAGATGTTGTTATCGGCATTGCTGCATCCGGTTCAACACCATACGTAATTGGAGCATTGCAAGCCTGTAATGAGAAAGCAATTACAACTGCCTGCATTGTTTGCAATAAAAAAAGTAAAGTTGCCAGTGTTTCTAAATACAAAATAGAAGTGATCGTAGGACCGGAATTTGTTACCGGAAGCACACGTATGAAATCCGGCACAGCACAAAAGCTTGTTCTCAACATGATTTCTACTGCTGTGATGATCAAACTCGGACGCGTTGCCGGAAACAAAATGGTAGACATGCAATTAAGCAACAACAAACTGGTAGACCGTGGAACACTTATGATTGCAGATGAATTGAATTTGACTTATAAGAAATCACAGACGCTATTATTAAAATATGGTAGTGTAAGAAAAGCCATTGAAGCATTTAAGAAAAAAAATTAACCCTGTTTATATGAATGTTTTAATATTTTTGCATGCATCCATACAAATTATCGACATCCCAAAAAAATATGATGAACATTGAAAGAATACTTACTGAAAAAACAATAGAGGCAATAAAAGCACTTTATGGAACAACTGTTGAAAAAGTAAGCTTTGAAAAAACCAATCCTGATTTTAATGGAGATTTAACGCTTGTTGTATTTCCATTTCTGAAAATATCCAAAAAGTCTCCGGCTGATACAGCCATTGATATCGGCAGTTATTTAAAGAACCAGCTTTCTGAAATAGCAGATTTCAATGTTGTAAAAGGTTTTCTCAACTTATCCATTGATTCGCTTTTCTGGTTGAATTATTTTAAAACAATCAATGGTAAAAATTTTATACACACCTCGCCTGCTCCTCATGCTAAAAAAATAATTATTGAATACTCTTCGCCTAATACAAACAAACCGTTGCACCTTGGACATATCCGGAATAATTTACTCGGATTTTCCATCGCAGAAATTTTAAAAGCAGCCGGTCATAAAGTAATTAAAGCAAATATTGTAAATGATCGCGGCATACATATCTGTAAAAGTATGCTGGCATGGCAAAAATGGGGAAATGGGGAAACTCCTGAATCATCCGGTATAAAAGGTGATCACCTGGTAGGAAAATATTATGTGGAGTTTGACAAACGTTATAAAAACCAAATGAATGAGCTGGTTCAACAGGGAAAAACAAAAGAAGAGGCAGAAAAATTTGCGCCGCTCATGTCTGAAGCACAAGCCATGCTGGTAAAATGGGAAGCAAATGATCCCGAGGTAAGAAAATTATGGCAGTCCATGAATAACTGGGTATATAAAGGCTTTGACATTACTTACAAAATGCTGGGCGTTGATTTTGACAAAACGTATTATGAAAGCGATACGTATCTTTTAGGAAAAAACATCATTGAAAACGGTTTAAAACAAGGCGTTTTTAAACAAAGAAACGATAAATCCATCTATGCGGATCTCACTCAGGATGGACTGGATGAGAAAACTTTACTAAGAGGAGATGGAACCTCTGTTTACATGACACAGGATCTGGGTACAGCGGTTCAGCGTCATGAGGAAGAACATTTCGATAAAATGATTTATGTGGTTGCCAATGAACAGGATTATCATTTCAAAGTTTTGTTCCTTATCTTAAAAAAGCTAGGTCACTCATGGGCCGATGGTCTGCATCACCTTTCATACGGAATGGTTGAATTGCCCCAGGGAAAAATGAAATCACGGGAAGGAACTGTTGTTGATGCCGATGATTTGATGCAGGAAATGATTGATACTGCTGCCGCCATGACAAAAGAGCTTGGAAAAGCAAATGATCTGAGCGGATCAGAAGCCATGCATCTTTATAAAACAGTGGGATTAGGTGCTTTGAAATATTTTATGCTAAAAGTGGATCCTAAAAAGAAAATGTTGTTTAATCCTGCCGAGTCCATTGATTTTAATGGAAATACCGCTCCGTTCATACAGTTCAATTATGTTCGGATTCAGGCATTGATCCGCAAAACAATCGATACATGGAATGGGGAGTTTGATGCTTCCATCTGTAAATTGCACATCCTTGAAAAGGAAAGACAATTGATTATTAAATTGTATAGTTTTGAACCGGTGCTTAAACAGGCTGCACAGGAATACAGTCCGGCTTTAATTGCTAACTACCTTTATGAGCTCGCTAAAGAATACAGCCAATACTATCATGATACTCCTATTTTAAAAGAAGAAAATAAAGATGTATTTAATTTCAGGTTACAATTATCGAATACAATTGGCATTGTGATCAAAACATCCATGGGGCTTTTGGGCATTGATGTCCCGGATAAAATGTAACTGCTGTTCATCACCTTATTGATACAGGAATAAAAAAAGCATATTGAAAGAACTTCAATATGCTTTTTTGACACTATTTGGGCGGAGTGTCAATTGACCTGCATCTCTTACAAAGGCTGGCTGTAACAACTTAAGTGTGATGCAGGTTTTACTTTATAAGGGTTACCGTTCCCATAAAATCATGTTTTTTTCCAAATACATCGGTCAGCTTTACCTTCCAGACAAAAACATCTTGTTGTGAGATTTCCTCTCCATTGTTAGCTTTACCATTCCATTGATCTTCCAGGTTCTCGGAGTGAAAAATAAGGTTCCCCCATCGATCAAAGATGATAAAATCATATTTTACGATTCCTATCCCTTTTCCTGAGAAATAGTCATTGATCCCATCTCCATCGGGTGTAAAGGCATTCGGAATATAGAATGTGAACTCCGGTCCGACTTCAATTTGATGTTCTACACGATGTACACAACCGTCTTTATTTTTCACGTTAAGTGTAGCCACATAAGTTTGGGAAGCAACTTCAGGATACTTATGGATTGGACTGGATACATCCGGCGAAACAGAGTCTCCGTCTCCAAAATGATAATTCCACTCCACCACATCCGGAGAAGAACCATTCACCAGCGTAACGGTTGGATCAAGAACTGATACGGGATTCGGAGTTGGATAGAACGCTGCTACCGGAACATTAAACACCTGTATCATTTGTGGAATAGTATGCGTGCTTTGACATCCATGATTAGAGGTAACCGTAAGTTTAACATCATAATATCCTGGTGTACCATAGCAATGAGAAGGTTTTGGTAAACTACTAATATTTTCTTGTGGCGGGCCATAGGAATCACCAAAGTTCCAGTTCCATTTTTCGATATAATCGGATGTTCCTGCAACATACGATGAATCGGAGAATTTTACACAATGAACAGGGCAACCATTCTTTTTATCGACAGTATAACTTACCGTCGGATTTTTATAAAAGGTAAGTACCACAGTGGATGCTGCAGGAGGACAAGGTCCTTCCGGGTCATTGGTAGTTAGTGTTAATGTAACAGTTCCTGTAAGGAATTCCGTTTCAGTGGGTAAATAATAAGTATCTAAACTATTTTCATCATCAAATTTACCGCTTCCTCCGCTCCATTTTGCACTGGTAGCTGCACCGCCTATCGAACCAGACAACCTGGCCTTTGAACCAGGACAAACACTTGCAGCAGTTCCGGCATTTACGGTAACCAATGGATTAACAGTTACCTTCATTGTATCCGTAGAGCTACACCCTGTTAATGTATTGGTAGTGGTAACAACATAGATCGTACTTAATGGAAGTGATCCGCTATTGGCTATTGTTGATGTAGGATTGGACAAGGTACCGCTGTTTAATCCTGTTAAAGGCGACCATAAATATGTATAATTAGGTGTGCCTGAAGTCCCCAGAGAAGCAACTTCTCCTGTACAAACGATCACATCCGGTCCTGCATTTGAAACAGGCAAAGTATTGATCACTGTAGTTACCGGTTTGATCACTTCACAATCACCTACTTTGATTTTAATATAATAAGTACCTGCTGCAGTAACAGCATTGGGATTAGTTAACAGGACTGTTCCAGCGGCATCCTTCCAATAAGAAAGAACGCCGCCGGTTGTACTTCCTGCTGTTACGGATGCGGCCGTGATATCTACCGTATTGGGTACACATACTGCAGGAGGATTCGTAATAGTTAATATCGGTAATGGAACAATGGTAACCACTACCGGTTTAATATCGGTACAACCCGATGCAGGTGTTGATTTAATATAATATGTGCTGCTGATTCCTATGGATGTAGGGTTTGTTAAAGGACTTGTTGCCGCTGCATCCATCCAGTAACTCAATGTCCCACCTCCGGTACTTCCGGCTGTTACATAAGCTGCAGTAATATCGACAGTTCCGGGAATACAAACTGCAGGCGGATTGGTAATTTTAAGAACCGCTCCTGGATTAATTGTAACCACTACCGGTTTGATATCTGAACATCCCGCTGCGGAAATTATTTTTATATAGTATGTACCGGAAGTTCCAATCGTATTGGGACTCGATAAAGTTTGAGTAGCAAGAGCATCTGTCCAATAGCTCAATACACCTGTTCCCGTTGTTCCGGCCGTAACAGAAGCTGCAGTAATATCGACAGTTGTAGGTAGACATACAGCCGGAGGATTAGTGATCTTCAAAACGGGCAACGGATCTACCGTTACTTTTTTTGTTATCGATTTTTCGCAGTCGCCTTGCTTGATTGTCAATTTAACATCAAATGTTCCCGCTGTAGGAAATGTATAGGAAGGATTTTGAAGCTTGCTGTCAATGATTCCATCATTATTAAAATCCCATTCCCAACCAGTTAACGTTCCCGATGTGGTGGATTCATCTTTAAAAACAGTAGGTTTACCCTGACACACCGTTGTATTGGAATACAAAGCAATCAGGTCAAGCGGATTACTTGCAATTACGGTATCTATATCGTAAGTACAGATGACATTGTTATTACCAACTACACTCATACTAACCGTATATTTTCCAGGTTTATTGACACTAACTACTTGTTTATTATCCGGTTGAATGACACCCGGACCGGTCCATTTATAGGAATTAGAGCCTTCAGGGGCAGTTAATTGTATGGTATTGCTGCCACAAACATAAGGAGTAGATGTAATTACGTCAAAAGGCCCACAATCCACTGCAACATATGCATATCCGACGTGACCTCCCACTTTACAGTCACTGGATTCAAACTGAATGGTAATTTGTTGATTTACATAATCCACAAGTGGAATCAGAATATTTACCCAGTCTTTGTAAACCCCCATCTGAGCTGGAACTCCTGTCGGTATATCCGTTAAACTTTTCGTTTTAAACCCCCCTGCCACTCCTTTAGAAACGTCCACATCGTAACTGGCACATTTAATCTCATTTCCACCCTGATCAAACATCCTGATTTTGAAAAAAGGTTGTTCTGTTGGCAAATGGGCCGTTGTGCCGACATCCTGTGTAAATACCACCGCATACCAATAAGTAATGGTTGGGTTTGCAGCAGAAACGGTAAATGTATTCCTTATCATCTGGTGATTAAAGGGAAGTATATTATTGGTTGTTAACCCGTAACATTCATCACTTCCCAGGCGCAATGCCCTGGTATGGCCAGGAGGAATTGTAGAAATAGGAACATGAGGATCCTGCCCACCCGTCATAATCTCGTGCACATAGTTCTTGGCATCTGTTCCGGCACTGGTATTCATTCCAATGGTAGGTAAACCGGTAGGCTGGTCACCATAATG
>CAZMRM010000132.1:0-1721 GCA_964568515.1 uncultured Chitinophaga sp.
ATTTGCAGGGAGTATACGGTCATCGTCTGATGCAAAAGATTGCCGGAAATGTCTGGAGACCGATCAATGATGAGAATGAAGTGGATCCGGAAGATGGAGCCGACATTGTATCGACCATTGATATCAATGTGCAGGATGTGGCTGAAAACTCTTTATTGAACTGCCTGAAGAAACATAGTGCCGAACATGGTTGCCTGGTATTGATGGAAATAAAAACCGGCGAAGTAAAAGCAATTGCAAATCTTACACGCAATAGCAAAGATACCGCTAATTATATGGAAAACCTGAATTATGCTGTTGCAGGGGCAACGGCTCCGGGTTCTACTTTTAAACTGGCATCCCTGGTTGCTGCAATGGAAGATTTTAATTTAAGATTGGATGAAACGGTGGATATCGGTAATGGAACCTGTTTTTACAGCAATGTTCCGGTACGGGATCATGAACGGCCTACGAAAGAAAAAATAACGGTTCAGGAGGTGTTTGAACAATCTTCCAATGTTGGCGTTACAAAGATCATTACACGTTATTATGCAAAAGATCCTCAAAAATTTATTGATCGTTTATATAAAATGAATTTGAATTCTGTCATGGGAATCAGTATTCCGGGTGAATCAAAACCTTATATAAAGGATACAAAAGATAAGAGCTGGTCAAAAATCTCATTACCCTGGATCAGCTATGGATATGAGTCAAGAATCACTCCTTTACAGATTTTGAATTTTTATAGTGCCATCGCGAATGATGGTAAGATGATGCGGCCAATATTCATTAAAGAAATAAAGAAAAGAGGAAAA
Organism: uncultured Chitinophaga sp.; assembly: GCA_964568515.1. Taxonomy (GTDB): domain Bacteria; phylum Bacteroidota; class Bacteroidia; order 2-12-FULL-35-15; family 2-12-FULL-35-15; genus 2-12-FULL-35-15. Next base: position 795 of record CAZMRM010000132.1, read on the forward strand.
ACAATTAAAACATTCGGTCCTGAAATTATTAACCCTGCCATTTGTTCAAAAGCAACAGTTGTAAAAGCAAAGAAGATGATGGAAGGTGTTGTATTGAATGGAACAGCAAAAAGCCTGAAAGCATCGGAGTATCAAATTGCAGGAAAAACGGGTACTGCGCAAATGGGGCTGGTCAAGGGAAAAATGACTTACCAGGCTTCTTTTGTCGGTTATTTTCCGGCCGATAATCCGAAATATGCTTGTATCGTAGTGATCACTGCGCCTACGGGGTCTAACTATTATGGAGGTTCTGTAGCTGGTCCCGTGTTTAAAGATGTAGCAGATAAAGTATACTCCACCAGCCTGGAGATTCACAAAGAGATCAATCCCATCCAATCGCAATTGGCGTTTAAAGTGCCTGAAACCAAACAAGGTTCACAGGAAGATTTAGAAACTGTTTTAAGGGCGTTAAAAATTCCTGTAAAAACTAAAAATGAATCAGCGGAGTGGGTGGCAACATCAACGGTTGATTCCATGTCGGTAAATCTGATAGCAAGTTCTGTAGAAGCAACATTAAAACAAAACATTGTTCCAAACTTAACGGGAATGACCGCCCGTGATGTGATGTATTTATTGGAAAATAAGGGAATGCGGGTAAAACTGCTCGGTAGTGGCGCTGTTGCAACACAATCGTTACCGGCAGGATCAGTATTTAAAAGAGGAACTGAAATCGTTTTACAACTTATATGAAGTTACTAAAGGATATACTTTATAAAGCTGGAATTATAGAACTAATAGGTTCTTCAAATATGGCTATCATGTCTGTCAGTTTCGATTCAAGAAAAATTGAGAAGGACGGTTTGTTTGTTGCCGTAAAAGGAACTCAAAGTGATGGTCATCAGTACATAGACCAAACCATTGCAAAAGGTGCCATTGCAATAGTTTGTG
>CAZMRM010000132.1:1731-9852 GCA_964568515.1 uncultured Chitinophaga sp.
ACAACGGTAACGTTACTTTTTAACCTGTTTAAAAAATTAGGTTATAAAACAGGACTTTTATCTACAGTAAAAAATCAGATCAACAACGATATTCTTACTGCGACACATACCACACCGGATGCCATTCAACTAAATGCTTTACTTCGTCAAATGGCAGATAAAGGGTGCACGCATTGTTTTATGGAAGTGAGTTCACATGCGGTGGTTCAGAACCGTATTGCAGGGATTCATTTTGCAGGAGGTGTATTTACAAACATCACACATGATCATCTGGACTATCATAAGACATTTAATGAATACATTAAAGCAAAAAAACAATTTTTTGATTTTCTAGGAAGTGATGCATTTGCTTTAACAAATAAGGATGATGCCAATGGCGATGTGATGGTACAAAATACCAAAGCGATAAAAAGAAGATACTCCCTGCGTTCAATGGCGGATTTTAAATGTAAGGTCGTTGAAAATCAATTCAGCGGCTTGCTTTTAAATATAGATGGCAGTGAGGTCTGGAGTAAACTGATCGGAAGTTTTAATGCTTATAATTTACTGGCAGTTTACGCGACTGCCATTTTATTGAAAGAAGATAAAACAAATGTGTTAACTACTTTGAGCTCATTAAGTTCCGTAGAAGGGCGTTTTCAATACATACGTACCGGCGATGGTGTTACAGGTATTGTAGATTATGCGCATACACCGGATGCACTTGCAAATGTGCTAAAAACAATAAATGATATACGTACCGGAAATGAACAGGTAATAACTGTTGTTGGATGCGGAGGTGACAGAGATGCGGCAAAACGGCCGGTAATGGCAAAAATTGCATGTGAACTAAGCAGCAAAGTGATTCTTACTTCCGACAATCCAAGAAGTGAAAACCCTGAAGACATTATTAAAGAAATGCAAAAGGGAGTGGATGCCGTAAATTATAAAAAAACAATTTCTATTACCGATAGGGGTGAAGCGATCAAAACAGCATGTTCATATGCTAAAGCCGGAGATATCCTGTTGATAGCAGGTAAAGGGCATGAAAAATATCAGGAAATAAAAGGAATAAAACACCCATTTGATGATATGCAGGTGTTACAGGAAAACTTAAAACTATTTGAAAAGTAATGTTCTACTACTTATTTAATTTTTTAGACAGACGTTTTGATTTTCCGGGAGCAGGGGTGTTTCAATATATCTCATTTCGTGCAGCAATGGCACTCATTGTTTCGCTGCTCATCTCTATGGTTTTCGGGAAACGCATCATTGATCTATTACATCGCAAACAGGTTGGTGAAACTATACGTGACCTTGGATTGCAAGGGCAGATGCAGAAAAAGGGAACGCCTACAATGGGAGGACTCATTATTATATCGGCGATCCTTATTCCAACTATCCTATTTGCGAAACTTCATAATGTGTATATTATTTTATTGCTGCTGTCCACCATCTGGTTAGGTGCTATTGGCTTTATAGATGATTATATAAAGGTCTTCAAAAAAAACAAAGAAGGACTAGCCGGAAAATTTAAAGTGATAGGTCAGATTGGTATCGGACTGATTGTAGGGGTAACACTTTATTTTAATGATGATGTTGTAGTAAGGGAAAAAATTTTTTCCGATAAAACGTCAACCGGAGTGAGTGTGATGGAACTGACAACCAATTCATCAGCAGCCATCAAACAGCCTTCTTCCTCTTTTTCAAAAAAGGAAACAAAGTCCATGAAAACAACCATTCCTTTTGTAAAAAATAATGAATTCGATTACTCGGTATTGCTTTCATTTATGGGGGATGGCTATCAGAAATGGGCCTGGCTTATTTTTATTCCGGTCGTTATTCTCATTATTACTGCCGTATCCAATGGGGCTAATATTACGGATGGCATTGATGGACTTGCAACCGGAACCTCTGCCATTATCGGAGTGGTTTTAGCGATCCTTGCCTATGTATCAGGAAACATGGTATTTGCAGATTATCTTAACATCATGTATATACCGAATACAGGAGAACTGGTAATTTTTATTGCAGCCTTTGTAGGGGCATGTATAGGTTTCTTGTGGTACAATTCCTATCCGGCACAAGTGTTCATGGGAGATACCGGTAGTCTGGCATTAGGAGGCATCATTGCTGTGTTTGCCATCGTGATACGTAAAGAATGGCTCATTCCCATCCTGTGTGGTATTTTCTTAATTGAAAACCTTTCCGTGGTTTTACAGGTGGCTCACTTTAAACGGATGAAGAAAAAATTTGGTATTGAATACGCCAGGGAAAACCGGCTATTTAAAATGGCACCCTTACATCATCATTATCAAAAGAAAGGATTAAATGAATCCAAAATTGTTTCCCGGTTCTGGATCATCGGAATTATGCTGGCAGTATTAACCATCGTAACATTAAAGTTAAGATAGTCATGAAACGCCTGGTAATATTAGGAGGAGGAGAAAGCGGCGTAGGTACTGCGGTACTGGCAAAGAAGAAAGGGTATGACGTATTTCTTTCAGATAAAGGAAAACTGAAAGACAATTATAAAGAGGTGCTGGATCAACACGGTATTGAGTGGGAAGAAGAAAAGCATACAGAAGCATTCATATTGAATGCGGCTGAAATTGTGAAGAGTCCCGGTATACCAGACTCAGTAGCATTGATTAAAAAGTTAAAAGAAAGAAAAGTTCCGGTTGTTTCTGAAATTGAGTTTGCGGGAAGACATACAAAAGCAAAAACAATTTGTATAACCGGAAGTAATGGTAAAACAACAACAACACTGCTTACTTATCATATATTAAAGAAAGCAGGATTAAACGTAGGATTGGGGGGGAATGTAGGAAAGAGTTTTGCCATGCAGGTGGCAACAAATGATTTTGATTATTACGTGCTGGAGTTAAGTAGTTTTCAGTTGGATGGAATGTATGAATTTAAAGCAGATATCGCTGTTCTATTGAATATTACTCCTGATCATCTGGACAGGTATGATTATAAGTTTGAGAATTATGCGAATTCAAAGTTTAGAATCATACAAAACCAGACAGAGCAAGATGCTTTTATTTACTGTATGGATGATAAAGAAATAGAAAAAGGAATAAAAGAAAGAAGTATAAAAGCAAAACAATATCCGTTTTCTATAAAACAAAAAGCAGAACCAGGAGCATATTTAGACGAAAACAATCAAGTAGTAATAAATACAAATCATATAAATCCTTTATTTATGACAATACAAGAACTAGCACTACAAGGTAAACACAACATCTATAACTCAATGGCTGCAGGTGTTGCCGGTAAATTAGTGGAGATCAGAAAGGATAGTATCCGTGAAAGCCTTTCCGATTTTCATAATATCGATCATCGATTGGAGGTGGTTGGTAATGTACATGGTATTGAATTTATAAATGATTCGAAAGCAACAAATATCAATTCGACCTGGTATGCTTTGGAAAGCATGACCAATCCGGTGATATTGATACTGGGGGGAGTAGATAAAGGAAATGATTATTTTATGTTGAATGACCTGGTAAAAGAAAAAGTAAAGGCCATTATTTGTTTGGGTACGGATAATAAAAAAATCATCAGAGCTTTCGGAGGTATCATCGATACAATTCTTGAAGCCAGATCGGCAAAGGAGGCAGTAGCGCAAGCGTATAAGCTGGGTAAAAAAGGGGATACCGTATTGCTGTCACCGGCATGTGCAAGTTTCGATTTATTTGAAAATTATGAAGATCGTGGGACGCAGTTTAAACAAGCTGTAAGGGCATTATAAGTTTTTTATAAAAATTTTTGATTTCAAATTTTAAAAAGCTATTAAAATTATGTCAGAAAGGCCATTATTCAATGCAACGTCTTCGCAAAAAATAGACTTGCTAAAACAACGTTCCCTTGTACAAACAGATGAACATTATCAGGAGTTTGTTGCACAGGTAAATGGAGCAGGGTATATCAATGATTCGAAATCGATCCGGTTAACCGAAACATTGGAATCGCTTAAACGAATAGATGCATCCATTGTTCTGATAACCGGTGGTGAGGATACAGGAAATGATTATTCCATGTTATCGAAATTAGTGAAAGAAAAAGTAAGCGCGATTATTTACCTGGGTTCGGATAGTGATGCTATCTTAAAACATTATTCAACGCATACCATGTTGTTTGCAAAAGCTTTAACAATTGAAGAAGCAGTACAAATGGCTTATCTTTTTGCCAATTCAAAAGATGTTGTATTATTCTCTCCGGGTTGTGATCATTCATTTGATTATAAAGTAAGGGGGTATAAGTTTAAGAAGGAAGTTAAAAAATTACCCGGAGCATCCAAAAGGTAAAAGACGGACGGATGAAAGTGTTGATAGAAAAAAAGCAAAACCATGAACTTATTCAAATATATAAAAGGTGATCGTGTAATATGGACAGTTGTACTGCTGCTTTCGCTTTTGTCTGTTCTGGTGGTTTACAGTTCTGTTGTGGCATTGGCCTACCGCTATAAAGGCGGTGATACAACTTCTTATTTAATTAAACATATTTTCATTGTTGCTTCAGGTATATTTCTGATGTATCTGGTCCATAAAGTTAAATACTCTTATTTTTCAAGAATATCGCAGATAGCCATTTTTGTTGCAGCTCCTTTATTATTATATACACTGTTAAAAGGAGTTAGTTCAGGCGAAGCAAGTCGTTGGCTCGCAATACCGGGAACTTCACTAACTTTTCAAACCTCCGATTTCGCTAAACTTGCACTGATAGCATATGTTGCAAGAATGTTAGCAATCAAGCAGGATGTGATTAAAGATTTTAAACAGGCATTTTTACCGATCGTTATCCCCGTACTTATTATATGCGCACTCATATTACCGGCCAATTTTTCAACGGCAGCACTGCTGTTTTTAACTTGTCTTGTACTTATGTTCATAGGAAGAATGAATTCGAAACATTTACTTTTGCTGATCGGAGCAGGAGTAGTATTTGCTTCTTTACTCATACTTCTGATTTATAATTTACCATCTATTATTAAAAGAGGAGAGACCTGGAAAGCACGTATAGAGAACTTCGTTAGTGGAGACAGTGAGAGCAATTTTCAGGCAGAGCAGGCAAAGATTGCAATTGCAAAAGGAAAAATTTTAGGTGTTGGTCCGGGAAACAGTTTACAACGTAATTTTTTACCACAGGCCGCATCCGATTTTATTTATGCAATTGTGATTGAAGAAGGGGGGCTTCTGACAGCTATCATTATTGTTTTCTTATATGTTGTTCTGCTGTTTCGGGGAGTACGCATTGCTATTAAAACAGAACGGACATTTGGAAGCTTGTTAGCCATTGGTCTGTCCATAAGCCTGGTATTCCAGGCAATGATAAATATGGCAGTGGCTGTAAATCTGTTCCCGGTGACGGGGCAGCCTTTACCGTTGGTAAGTATGGGAGGAACATCCATCTGGTTCACCAGTATTGCCATCGGGATTATTCTGAGTGTGAGCCGCGAAACAGATGCCGAACAAAAGGAAGGAGGGAATCATGACGCCGCTTAAGATCATTGTAAGTGGAGGAGGTACCGGCGGGCATATTTTCCCGGCTATCGCTATTGCTAATGCAATAAAAACATTAAGACCGGATACAGAATTTTTATTTGTAGGTGCAAAAGGAAAAATGGAAATGGAAAAAGTACCTGCAGCGGGTTATCCGATCGAAGGACTTTGGATATCCGGGTTGCAAAGAAAATTGACATTGTCCAATTTTGCTTTTCCAATTAAGGTATTGAGCAGTATTGTAAAAGCAAAGGGTATATTAAGAAAATTCAAACCGGACGCAGTTGTTGGAACAGGAGGATTTGCAAGCGGCCCCATGCTTCGTGTTGCAGCAAAAAAAGGAATTGTTACATTGATCCAGGAACAAAATTCCTATCCCGGTATAACCAATAAATTATTATCCAGGACAGTCAATAAGATTTGTGTGGCCTACACGGGTATGGAGCGTTTTTTTCCAAAGGAAAAAATTTTAATAACCGGTAATCCGGTCCGCCAGGACATCGTTAGTCTGGAAGGTAAGAGAGAAAGAGGATTGGAACATTTTGGTTTAAAAGCAGATAAAAAAATAATTCTTGTTATTGGCGGAAGCCTTGGAGCACGTACAATTAATGAAAGCATATTAAAGGGTTTACCTGCTTTTGAAAAAAACAGCATTCAGTTAATCTGGCAAACAGGTAAACATTTTTATGAAAAAGCAAAAGATGCAACAGGCGCCTCTTCTGCCAGGGGGATTAAAGTAGTTGACTTCATACAAAAAATGGATTATGCATATGCGGTTGCAGACATTGTTATATCACGTGCAGGAGCAAGCTCTGTTTCAGAATTAAGCCTTGTAAAAAAACCCTGTATTTTAATCCCTTCTCCCAATGTTGCCGAAGATCATCAGACAAAAAATGCAAAGGCTTTGGTGACGCATCATGCGGCAATCCTGATCACGGATCAGGACGCCCGGGAACAATTGTGCGAAGCTGCTATAAAATTAGTGAATGACATAGAACAATGTTTTAAACTTTCGGAGAATATTGCCCAGCTGGCCTATAAGGATTCTGCAAATGTAATTGCAAATGAAATCATTCGTTTAATCAATAAAAGAGGATCCTGACAGAATAGAAAAATGAAACCAGATAGAATCAGTCATGTTTATTTTATAGGAATCGGTGGCATTGGAATGAGTGCACTGGCCCGCTATTTTTTTGCATTAGGGAAGAACATTGCAGGTTATGATAAAACTTCTACTAAACTTACAGATGAGCTGTCTTCGGAAGGGATACCAATTCATTTTGAAGATGACGTGCGTAAAGTTCCGGATGCATTTAAAGCTCTTGATAAAAAATCATCGGTATTGGTAGTATATACACCGGCTGTTTCAACACAGCACAGTGAGTATGAATTTTTCAGATCAAATGGTTTTACCATAAAAAAACGTTCAGAAGTACTTGGTATGATTGCAGGCGATTCCTATACCATTGGAATTGCCGGTACGCATGGCAAAACCACAACATCATCACTGACTGCACATATTTTAAAAATTGCAGGTAAAGACCCATCCGCTTTTTTAGGCGGTATTACACAAAATTACAATACCAATTTATTGCTGAGTGAAAAGCTCAAACAACAAACGGAGAAGGCTTTATTGGTGGTGGAAGCTGATGAGTATGATCGTTCATTTCTTACGCTTTTCCCTGAAATAGCAGTGATTACCTCTGTGGATGCAGATCATCTGGATATTTATGGTGATGAAAAGCAGGTGCTTGCATCCTATTCATTATTTGCAAAGCAGGTAAAAAATACGGTAATTATAAAAAATACCGTTGCATCGAAAATACAGGTTGATGTAAAAAAAGTCACCTATTCGGTGATTGATGCTTCTGCAACTTACTTTGCCCAGAATATCCGTATTTCAGAAGGTGCTTACCATTATGATATTGTAACTCCTGAAGCAGTATTTGAAAACATGTCACTGGGTTTACCCGGTTTACACAATGTTGAGAATTCTATTGCGGCTGTTGCAGTTGCAGTGGAGCTGGGCATTCCGGAAGATAGTATAAGAAGTGCTTTAGCATCATTTAAAGGAGTAAGACGTCGCTTCGATTACCATATAAAAACAGAAGAACTGGTGTTTATTGATGATTATGCACATCATCCTGCAGAGTTAAATGCAGCGATTCGTTCTGTTAAAGAGCTGTATCCGCATAAAAAGATCACAGGAATATTTCAGCCGCATCTGTACAGCCGTACCCGTGACTTTGCGGATGCATTTGCAGAAAGTCTGGACCTGCTGGACGAATGCATATTACTGGATATTTATCCGGCACGGGAACTGCCGATTGATGGTGTGGATTCCGGATTGCTGTTAAACAAAATGAAATCAAACAAAAAGAGTTTATGTTCCAAAACAGATCTGCTAAAGGAAATAAGTAAACATGATATTGAAATACTAATAACAATGGGAGCAGGAGATATTGATACGCTTGTTCTTCCGTTAAAGCAGGAGCTTTTAAAGCGTGTAAAGAATATAAAAAAAGTATAAAGGATAAAATTCAATTGGAAAAATTTAAAAAAATAGCACTCCTTAGTTTATTGATCCTCTGTTCTGCGGGACTTGTCATCAGTCTTGGTTTTGTGAACAAAGAGC
>CAZMRM010000133.1:0-2074 GCA_964568515.1 uncultured Chitinophaga sp.
AATGAATATTTATTATTTATTGGGTGCTGTGGAAACACCGGTTTCCTATTATAAAATACTAACCTGGTGCACGGTTGAAAATAAGGATAAGTACAAAGCCGATTTTCAAAACATCCTGTATAGTATTCATGAATAATATAATGAATCTTTAAATGAAGAGGCATGGCATTTCAGGCATATTCAGATACGGCAAAAAAAATAAAACAGCAGATTATGACACAGATCTATCGCATGTTTCTCTACTACAGTATGGTCAGCTGTTTTGCGGCTTGCAACAATGTTTCCGACCAGAAACCTGTTCATTACCCTGCTCCGGCTCCCGATTCGATTGCACTAACTTTTTTACAGGGAATTATTTCTTCTGATTCACTTGACTTTAACGCCAACTTTTCTCCGGATGGAAAAAGCTTTTATTTTTCACGATTCGGCAATGGAAAAACACACATTTACTTTTCAACGTTTGATGGTAAAACGTGGCAACAGCCGGTAATGGCTTCTTTCTGCGAAGCTGCTTTTTCGGAAGCAGATCCTTTTTTTGCTCCGGATGGAACCTTGTATTATATTTCAGACAGAAAACGAAATACCTCCGATACCATTCCGGATTATGATATCTGGTGCGTACATCCGGACGAAAAAGGAAACTGGTTGGCACCGGAAAATGTGGAAGCTGTTAATTCAGACAGTACAGAATTTTATGTATCCATCTCCGCTACTAAGAACCTCTATTTTGCTTCTAACCGAACCGGTGGTTTTGGATTGCAGGATATTTATGTAAGCAAATTTGTGAATGGAAAGTACACGACACCTGAAAACCTTGGTAGTGCCATAAATGCGGCAGAGCTGGATCATGATCCATTTATTTCCAAAGATGAAAAATTGCTCATCTTTACATCTAAAAACAGAAAAGACGGATTTGGAACCGGTGATCTTTATTATTCCTTAAAGGGAGATGACGGAAACTGGACCCCGGCAAAAAATATGGGAAGCAGGGTCAACACCGTGAGTTATGATTTTTGTCCGCACATCACACCCGACCAGAAATACTTCTTTTTTAGCAGTAAGGATGATATTAAATGGATAAGTACAAAATACATAACAAGATAGCCCGGTCCTGACAGGATCGTATGTATTCTTTTTCTCCTAACTAAAAAAGCAAACACATTTGTGTCTGCTTTTTTATGAGTATGGATATAGTTGAGTTTATTTTACAGTAGCATTGTTCATGTTATCCAGCACATTCATTACTTCTTTTACTGCTTTTGCAGAATCAGCAAGTAATTTTTTCTCATCATCATTCAATTTCAATTCGATGATTTGTTCGATACCGTTTTTACCAAGTTTTACCGGTACTCCCAGATCAATGTCCTTTAAACCATATTCACCTTGCAGCCATGCACAGACAGGGAAGATGCGTTTTTGATCACGTACAATAGCTTCTACCATTTGTGCTGCTGAAGCACCAGGTGCATACCATGCAGAGGTACCTAACAGGTTAACGATTTCTCCGCCACCTTTTTTAGTACGTTCGATGATTGCATCCAGTTTATCTTTCGCGATCAATTCAGTAACAGGGATACCACCAACAGTAGTATAACGAGGCAATGGTACCATGGTATCACCGTGTCCACCCATTAATACAGCTTGAATATCTTTTGGGGAGCAGTTCAACTCTTCTGCTAAAAATGCACGGTAACGTGCTGTATCCAGGATACCAGCCATACCGAATACTCTTGTCGGGCTGATTTTAGCAGTTAAGTAAGCACAATAAGTCATTACATCCAATGGATTGGACACGATGATAATAATGGCTTTCGGAGAATGTTTTAAAATGTTTTCAGTAACGTTTTTTACGATGCCGGCATTGGTAGAAATCAGATCGTCACGGCTCATGCCCGGTTTACGCGGCAATCCGGAAGTAATGACAACAACATCAGAATTTGCAGTTTTTGAATAGTCGTTGGTAGAACCTTTTATACGTGTATCATATAAATTGACAGGAGCTGTTTGCCAGATATCAAGCGCCTTTCCTTCTGCAAAATTTTCTTTAATATCTAACAATACGACTTCATTTGCC
>CAZMRM010000133.1:2084-3611 GCA_964568515.1 uncultured Chitinophaga sp.
TACATTACCTGCCCCTACTACTGTTACTTTCATTTTTATTATTTTTAAATGATTATTAAAATTTTGGATGCTAAATTATAAAAGAAACGGATATACTACCATCTTTTTATCCACATTTTAGCTTTTTTTAAGATATTAAATGCAGGGGAATCGATATACAATTTAGTGACCATCGTGATGTTTGCACCAGAATAAACCGAAGGTTTCAAGTTATCACCTGCATGCATGGAATCCTTCATTTCCCTGAATAGAGCTATACCCTGATAGTGAGCAGGAGCCATAAAAAAAGAGGATCATTCTGATCCTCTTTCACGGTATAATAACTTTAGTATAATTCTTATTTTGTTACATACATCACCTGTTTCACAGCTTTTACCACACGATCAATGTTTGGTAAAGAGGCATCGATCAATGTTGGTGCATAAGGCAATGGTACATCTGCCGGAGTAACACGTAAGACCGGGGCATCCAGGTAATCAAATGCTTCTTTCTGAACTTTGAATGTTACTTCTGTAGCGATAGAACCCAATGGCCATGCTTCTTCTACTATTACCAGGCGGTTTGTTTTTTTAACCGAATTAATGATGGCTGCATAATCAATCGGGCGAATGGTACGCAAATCGATCACTTCGGCACTGATGCCTTCTTTTTCCAGTTCCTGAGCTGCACCCATCGCCTGTTTCATAATTTTGCCAAACGACACGATGGTCACATCTTTTCCTTCTTTTTTAATGTCGGCCACACCGATCGGAATAATGTATTCTCCTTCCGGCACTTCTCCTTTATCACCATACATTTGCTCACTTTCCATGAAAACCACCGGATCATTGTCACGAATCGCTGATTTTAAAAGGCCTTTGGCATCGTATGGATTGGACGGAACCACAACTTTTAATCCGGGAGTATTGGCGTACCAGTTATCAAAAGCCTGTGAATGCTGAGAACTTAGCATCCCTGCTGATGCAGTGGCACCACGGAAAACGATAGGAACAGAAAATTGCCCTCCACTCATACTCATCATTTTTGCTGCTGAGTTAATGATCTGGTCAATTGCCACTAATGAAAAGTTGAATGTCATGAATTCCACAATAGGACGCAATCCGTTTGTTGCCGCACCAATTGCAATTCCCGTAAATCCAAGCTCTGCAATGGGTGTATCGATAACTCTTTTTTCACCAAATTCGGCCAGCATACCTTTACTTACTTTGTAAGCTCCATTGTATTCAGCCACTTCTTCACCCATTAAAATTATTTTTTCATCTCTCCGCATTTCTTCATTCATGGCTTCACGAAGTGCTTCACGAAATTCAATTGTTCTCATCTTAATTTTATTTACAATTTGGATTGCAAATTTAACTTTTTTCTTTTACGCAATATAATTTAATAAGAAATACTTGCATCAGCCGGATGTTACTCCACCGACTGAATAGCCTCACCGCACGTTTTGTTTTTTAGCGATCCTCTCCATTATTCGTATGACCTAAACACGATCCAACGATCCATTTCCGATTATTACACTTTTAATAG
>CAZMRM010000133.1:3621-9780 GCA_964568515.1 uncultured Chitinophaga sp.
ACCAATATGGAAAATAACCAGTTTGATATTATTGTTGTGGGAGGCGGAATCGTAGGCCTGGCTTCAGCATATAAGATAAATATAAAATACCCGGATAAAAAGATCCTGGTGCTGGAAAAAGAAAAGGAAGTCGGACCGCATCAAACCGGCCATAACTCAGGAGTGATCCACTCCGGACTGTATTACAAGCCCGGATCCTATAAAGCAAAAAATTGTGTGGACGGACGCCGTGAGCTGGTTGCTTTTGCCAAAGAACACAATATCAAACACGATATTTGCGGAAAAATAGTAGTGGCCACTGATGAATCCGAACTGGCACACATGAACAGAGTATTTAACAACGGACTGGCGAATGGTGTGGAAGGAATTGAAAAAATAAACGCACAGCAAATCAAAGAAATCGAACCCTTTTGCACCGGTATTGAAGGCCTGTGGGTACCCTGCACCGGTATCATCGATTATGTGGATGTTACCAAGAAATATGCAGAGCTCATTCATTCCAGATTCAAAGGCAGCCAAGTACTAACGGGGCATGAAGTCACAGCTTTTGAAAAGCTGGCGGATGGAACCACGGTGGTGACGCCGAAAGGAAAATTCAAAGGCAAATACGTGATCACCTGCTCCGGTTTACAAAGCGACCGCATTGCCAGAAAAGAAGGTGCAAAGATCGATACTGCCATTGTAGGTTTCCGTGGTGATTATTATGATTTAAGTGATAAAGGACTGGACAAAGTAAAAAACCTCATCTATCCTGTCCCCAATCCTAAATACCCCTTCCTGGGCGTGCATTTTACACGCATGATACACGGTGGAACCGAATGTGGTCCCAATGCCGTGTTCGTATTTAAAAGAGAAGGCTATGGAAAAACCGACTTCTCCCTGAAAGATACCGCAGAAGCCTTTTCCTTTGGAGGTACCTGGAAGTTTTTTGCAAAAAACATCAAATTCGGACTGGATGAATACAGGGGCGCTTTTTCCAAAAAATTCTTTTTAAAACGACTTCAAAAATTAATTCCAACCCTGGAACTGGACGACCTGAAACCGGGACGCGCAGGAGTTCGCGCCATGGCACTGGCACCGGAAGGAGAAATGATCGACGATTTTAAAATTGAAGTGAATGGCAATGCCATCCATGTGCTGAATGCCCCTTCACCGGCAGCTACCTCTTCCCTGGCCATTGGTACCGCCATCGAAGAAATGGCCGGTAAACATTTTAACCTCAGCTAACTTACCGTTGAAATCGTTTTTTATACCATTCATCATCTAAATTTTGCGTATTTCTAATTTATCCTACTTTTACGCAAAATTTTAAACCGATGAAAAAACTGCTATCCCTTCCATCCTTGGTTGTTACCTTTGGATTATTGCTCTGTATTGCTCCGGCTCTGACCGGACAAACAACTGCTAAAACCTATAAATACGAAAGTGTACCCAACGACCCGCTGAATGCACGCATCTATACCCTGGACAATGGGCTGAAAGTATACATGACGGTATACAAAAATGCACCCCGTATTCAAACCTATATTGCCACACGTGCCGGCAGTAAAAACGATCCGCAGGATGCTACCGGCCTTGCCCATTACCTGGAACACATGCTTTTTAAAGGTACCGATCAATACGGCTCAAAAGATTATGCGAAAGAAAAAGTGGAGCTGGATAAAATTGAAAAATTGTTTGAAGTGTACAGAAAAACAACCGATGAAGCCAAACGCAAGGTCCTTTATCACGAAATTGACAGTATATCCGGTTATGCTTCTACATTTGCCATTGCGAATGAGTATCCGAAAATGTTGAGCAGCATTGGTGCAAAAGGGACCAATGCGTACACTTCTCTTGATCAGACCGTGTATGTAAATGATATTCCAAGCAATCAATTGGATAAATGGACAACCATAGAAGCAGAACGTTTCCGAAATCCTGTACTTCGCTTGTTCCATACGGAATTGGAAGCCGTGTATGAGGAAAAAAACCGTGGTCTTGACAATGACGGCCGGAAAATGTTTGAAGCCATGCTGTATGGCCTGTTTCCAAACAATACCTATGGATCCCAGACAACATTGGGAACGATCGACCATTTGAAGAACCCGTCATTGGTAGAGATAAGAAAATTTTATGACCGCTATTACATTCCAAACAATATGGCGATTTGTATATCCGGCGATTTTGATCCGGATGCAACCATCAGATTGATTGATGAAAAAATGGGAAAATGGAAAACAAAACCATTAACGCCTTATCAACCATATATTGAAAAACCAATCACACAACCCATCACTAAAGAAGTTTACGGACCACAGGCTGAAAATCTATACATGGCTTATCGTTACAATGGAGCCAATACACCCGATGCGGATATGGTATACATGATCGACCAGATCCTTGCAAATGGTAAAGCAGGGTTGATTGATCTGGATCTGAATCAACAACAAAAGGTGTTGGAAGCCGGTTCCCAGGTATGGGAATTAAAAGATTATACAGTCCATATATTAAGCGGTACACCAAAAAATGGACAAACACTTGAGCAAGTGAAAGATCTTTTATTGCAAGAAATTGAAAAAATTAAAGCCGGGGATTTTCCCGATTGGATATTACCAGCCATTATGAACAATGTTAAACTAAATCAAACAAAGGCATATGAGTCAAACAGCTCCAGAGCAGATGCACTTGTTGATGCATTCATTAATAATACCAAGTGGTCCGATTATGTAACCAGAAATCAACGGTTGGCAAAAATTACCAAACAACAACTTGTTGATTTTGCAAAAAAGAATTATTCGAACAATTACGTAGTGGTGTATAAACGTATTGGAGAAGACAAGAATGTACAAAAAGTTACAAAACCGGTAATTACACCTGTACAAGTGAACAGAACAGAGAACAGCACATTTGTGAAATCTATTTTAGATAAGCCTGCTCCAGAAATTCAACCTGTATTCCTTGATTACAATAAAGATATTCAAAAATTCAAAATTCAAAACAACATTGAAGTATTATATACTCCTAATACAGAAAATAAGACATTCAATCTGTATTACATTGTTGACATGGGTACCAATCAAGATAAAAAACTGAAAATTGCAATTGATTATTTACAATACCTTGGAACGAATGATTTAACGGCTGCTCAGACACAACAGGAGTTTTTTAAACTGGGTTGTTCTTTCGGAGTTTACTCAGGAGAAGATGAAGTATGGGTTAGTTTAAACGGACTAACAGAAAACATCGAACCGGCATTAAAGCTTTTTGAAAATTTGCTGGCAAATGCTCAGCCCAACGAAGAAGCTTTAAAAAGTTTGATAGAGGATATAAAAAAACAAAGAACAAATGCTAAATTAAATAAACAGCAAATTCTGAACGGTGCTTTATTCTCTTACGCAAAATATGGCAAAAATTCTCCTTTCACCAATATCCTTTCCTCTTCTGAACTGGATAATTTAAAATCTTCGGAGTTGATTGATATCATTCATCAGCTAACTACTTACGAACATCGTGTGCTTTATTACGGAAATAATACAACAGTTGAATTAACAGCTCTTTTAAATAAACAACATAAAGTGCCAGTGGCTCTGAAATCTGTTCCTGCTCCAGTTAAATTCCAGGAAGTTGAACCCAATACAAATGTATATGTGGTCAATTATGATATGAAACAAGCGGAAGTTATCTTTTTAGCGAAAGATGTTCCTTATAACAAAGATATCATTCCAGAGGCAAGGATGTTCAACCAATATTTTGGAAGCAGCGGATTATCATCTGTTGTTTTCCAGGAAATCAGGGAATCCAAAGCACTCGCCTATTCTGTATATTCAAGCTATAGCAATGCCGGTAAGAAGGATGATAATAACTATGTATTCTCTTATATTGGTACACAAGCGGATAAATTACCAGAAGCAATGGCCGGAATGATGAATTTGATTAACAACATGCCGGAATCTGAAACAGCTTTTTCTGCTTCGAAAGATGCAATACTACAAAGCATCCGATCAGAACGCATCACCAGGACAGGCATTTTATTTAATTATGAAAACGCCAAAAAACTGGGACTGGATTATGATATTAGAAAAGACATCTTCACAAAAATTCCAACGATGAGTATGCTTGAAATGAAAAATTTTGAGCAAACACATTTAAAAGAAAAAAAATACAGTGTATTAACCTTGGGTAAAAAAGAATCACTTGATTTGAAAACCCTTGAAAAATACGGACCTGTGACTTTCCTAACATTGGAAGATATTTTCGGATACTGATTTTTGTTTTTGATAAAAGCGCCGGTAACCGGTGCTTTTGTTTTTGATAATGCATACTTCAACCTTACAACAGCTACTCTAAAACCATTATTTTTTTATTAAACCAATCAACATGAAAAATAAATTTATCAAAACATCCATTGTACTTTTAGGCGGATTATTATTGACAATTGCTTTTTCACTTTCTGCCCAGACAGCAAAAACCTATAAATATGAAAGTGTATCCAACGATCCCTTAAAGGCGAGAATTTATACGCTCAGCAATGGACTGAAAGTTTACATGACCGTTTATAAAAATGCACCACGCATACAAACCTACATTGCCACACGTGCCGGAAGTAAAAACGACCCTCAGGATGCTACCGGATTGGCGCATTATTTAGAACACATGCTTTTTAAAGGTACTGATAAGTTTGGTACAAAAGATTATGCGAAAGAAAAAGTGGAGCTGGATAAAATTGAAAACCTGTACGAAGTATACAGAAAAACAACCGATGAAGTAAAACGCAGGGACTTGTATCATCAGATTGATAGCATATCCGGCTATGCTTCACAATTCTCCATTGCAAACGAATACGATAAACTAGCTGCCGGTATTGGTACAAAAGGCAGTAACGCACACACCTCTGTTGAAGAAACGGTTTATGAAGGCGATATTCCTGCCAATCAATTAGAGAATTGGGCAACAATTGAATCGGAACGCTTCCGTAAACCGGTACTCCGTATTTTTCATACAGAGCTGGAAGCCGTGTATGAAGAAAAAAACAGAGGATTGGATAATGACGGAAACAAAGCATGGGAAGAATTATTTTTAGCCTTGTTTCCTCACAACACATATGGTTCTCAAACAACCATCGGAACAATCGAACATTTGAAAAATCCTTCTTTAACCGAAATAAAAAAATACTACGATAAATATTATCTGGCCAATAACATGGCCATTTGTCTATCCGGCGATTTTGATCCGGATGCAACAATTAAACTCATTGATGAGAAATTCGGTACATGGCCATCCAAACCTATTCCTGCTTACGAGCCATACATTGAAAAGCCAATTACACAACCCATAATTAAAGAAGTGTTTGGACCACAGCCTGAAAATGTAATGTTGGGTTATCGGTTTGGAGGTGCCAATTCAGCTGATGCTGATTTGGTATACATGGTAGATAAAATTCTATCCAACGGAAAAGCCGGTTTATTCGATCTGAATTTGAACCAACAACAAAAAGTATTGAGTGCCGGTACCTATATTGAAGAAATGAAAGATTATTCGGTTCATTTATTGGCAGGTGAACCCAAAGCCGGACAATCACTTGAGCAGGTGAAAGATTTAATGCTTCAGGAAGTTGAAAACATCAAGAAAGGAAATTTCCCGGATTGGCTACTGGCAGCGATCCTTAACAATCTTAAACTGCAACAGACAAAACAATATGAATCCAACAGTGCACGTGCCAACGCATTTGTAACAGCTTTCATTCAGGACACTCCATGGCAAAAATACAGCAGCCGTTTGGATCGTCTTTCAAAAATCACGAAACAACAGATCATTGATTTTGTAAAAAAGAATTATACAAACAACTATGCAGTGGTATATAAACGCACGGGAGAAGATAAAAATGTACAAAAGGTGGTCAAACCAACCATCACTCCTGTTGAACTGAACAGAGGCGACAGAAGTGAATTTGTAAAAACAATTTTAGAAAAACCGGTAAGCCCGGTTCAACCTGTTTTCCTGGATTACAATACGGATATCAGAAAATTCGCAATCAAAAATAATATTCAGGTATTTTATACACCCAATACGGAGAATAAAACATTTGGCATGTATTATATTTTTGACATGGGAAGTAACCAGGATAAAAAACTGGAAGTTGCTGTTAATTACTTACCTTATTTGGGAACTAAAACATTA
>CAZMRM010000134.1:0-7504 GCA_964568515.1 uncultured Chitinophaga sp.
AGGGAACCGCTCTATCACATCAATTATTTCAAATCCGTTTTGAAGGAGTAATTCAGACACTTTCACTGTTTCAAAAAAATGAAAATCAATAGCTACTTTTTTACCCAGGAAATCATCCATGTGAATAATTTGGTCGCCTATGTGAAATGAAAAAAGAAACTGGCCGTCATCAATCAGTATCCGGTTTATTTCTTTTAGTGCCTGTATCAGCTGTTCTGTTGTGAAGTGAACAATGGCATAAAAAGCAATTGCGGCAGCAAAGGACTGATCCGGGTAATGAAGTTCTAACATATCTGCTTTTTCAAAATGAATGGATGGATGAAGTGTTTTTGCCTCTAAGATCATTTGTGAAGAAATATCCGTTCCTGTTAAGTCCCTTATCCCAACGGATGATAAAAATGCCGTTGTTTGTCCGGGGCCGCAACCTAGATCGATAAACCGGCCGGCAGCTTTATTCTGAAGTGCGAACTCTTTTAAAAGTATACGATCCAGATGTTTGTATTGCAATTCATCAGCAAATTTTAATGCGTATTCTTTTGCTGTTTTATCATAACAATAAATGGTGCTTTTTTGTGATGTACTCATTTTGTGCAGTGTTACCCTATAAAGGTACTCAATAGTTGTAAAAGAAAAGTTGAAGTATGTATGTCGTGATGGAGTGGGTAAAATGACGTCTTATTACCCTTATTCTTTTTATCAATCAACTATCTTTGCAATGAATTATAAAAGTACAATTATGCGTGGGAATTTGCAGGAAAGAACAAAAGTAACTATGTCGCGTTTTTTTCAATTATTAAAACGATCCATCAAAGGAGAAGAGCACGATTATACACAAGGAAGTATTAAAACCTCCATAGCGCTTTTAGCAATTCCCATGATTCTGGAATTGAGTCTTGAATCTATATTTGCGGTGGTAGATATTTATTTCGTGGGCCATCTGGATAATGCAAAAGAAGCCGTTGCCACGGTAGGCCTTACAGAATCAGTGATTACGCTTGTTTATACTATTGGTATAGGTTTGAGTACAGGAACAACTGCTCTAGTGGCCAGGCGTGTAGGAGAGAAAAATTTTAAGGATGCTTCCCATGCCGGAGCCCAGGCCATTCTTATTTCCTTATTCATTTCTGTCCTAATTGGTGCTGCAGGTTTTGTACTGGCTCCTGATATCCTGGGAATGATGGGTGCTCAGCCGGAAGTAATAAGAGAAGGCACTTTGTTTACAAGAATGATGATGGCCAGTAGTCCGAGCATTATCCTTTTATTTCTGATAAATGGAATTTTCAGAGGTGCAGGGGATGCTGCAATGGCAATGAAAAGTCTGTGGTTGGCAAGCGGGATAAATATTATTTTATGCCCTTTACTGGTTTTTGGTTATGGTCCTTTTCCTGAACTCGGTTTATTAGGAGCAGCGATCGCCACTATTATCGGAAGAACGAGTGGTGTGGCATATCAATGCTACCATTTGTTTAAAAAGAACAGGACCATACAACTGGTAGCAGATTATTTCAAATGGAATTTTGCAGTTATCAAAAATCTGCTGGCTGTGGCAACGCCGGCAACACTTCAGTTTTTTATTCAAAGCGGAAGCTGGATTGTGTTGACCTATCTCGTTTCCATTACAGGCAGCACTGAAGCAAGTGCAGGTTACCAGATCGCTATCCGTAATGTTACTTTTTTTATGTTACCTGCATGGGGAGTAAGTAATGCTGCAGCAACACTTGTTGGTCAAAACCTGGGAGCACAGCAACCGGACAGGGCAGAGAAAAGTGTCTGGCTTACCACCAAATTGAATGTTATTTTTATGGTATTTGTAACAATCTTGTTTGTGTTTTTTTCTTCACCGATCATGCATTTTTTTACCAATGAGCCGGAAGTTCACCGATATGGTATTTTGGCTTTGCAAATAATTGGAACCGGATATGTGTTCTATGGTATTGGAATGGTGATGGTGCAAGCCCTGAATGGAGCAGGAGATACCAAAACGCCAACCTGGATCAATGTTGTATGCTTTTGGTTTATTCAGGTTCCATTTGCCTGGCTATTGGCAGTGCAGCTAAAAATGGGCCCTGCAGGTGCATTTGCAGCAATTCCTTTTGCCGAAGTAATCCTGGCATGTATTGCATGGTACTGTTTTAGAAAAGGAAACTGGAAAAAAGTGAAAGTGTAACAGATTTTATTTCATAGTTGATTTGAATGCCTGGCCGATACATTCGATCACATCGCCTATAAGCATACTTTCCTTACTTTGATAATTTAATGCTTTATCCGCAGCAAGTCCATGCAGGTATACTGCTATTTTTGCTGCGGATAAAGGATGGTACCCTTGTGCCAGAAAAGCTGTGATCATACCTGTTAAAGCATCTCCCGATCCACCTTTTGCCAGACCTGAATTACCGGTTGTATTCAGGAATGTTTCGCCATGGTGAGTGATCATGGTATTCATTCCTTTTAAAACAATAATGATATTGTATTTGTCTGCCAGCTCCAGCGCTTTTTTTCTTCTTTGTTCTTCTGTTTTATGCGAACCAAACAAACGATCAAACTCTTTTGGATGTGGTGTAAGGATACTTTCTTTTTTTATCTTTTTTAATAATGATTTTTCTGTTGAAAGAATGGTAAGTGCATCCGCATCCATAACCACAGGGCGGTTGTAATTTATTAAAATACTTTTCAATAATTTAACCGCCTCTTTGGAAGTGCCTAAACCAGGACCAATACCAACAGCTGAGAATAAGTTCAGGTCGCTTTTATTTTCTTCCCTGATCATCAGCATTGCTTCCGGTATGGCTGTTTGCAAAATGAGTCGCTCTTCCTTTGGAACATTTACGGTGAGTAATCCCACACCTGAACGAAGACAAGCACGGGCCGAAATAACGCCTGCTCCCATTTTTCCTTTATTCCCTGCAATAAGAAGCGCATGGCCATGATCTCCTTTATGGGAAGCTGTTGCACGTGGCCTGATCAATCCTTTCACATTTTTCTTTTCCAGTGTTCTATACGCCATAAATTGCAATAAGAAGTATACGGTAAATTTAAAAATAAAAACGATCGGCAAAAAAGATAGTATCAAAATGATCGTTTGTTTTAACAAGAACATTCGGATTCCTGATTTTTTAAACCGGATCTCAAAAAAAATTAACTTTAAGGGTGATAGTTGGATGAATTCAGACACTCTATAAATAAAGCCGTTCTATGACAAGTGATACAATCTATAAACAAACAAGAAAAGAATTATTTATATCCCTGTATGAACAAGCATTTCCGGCAGTTGCCACGTTTGTTCAACGCATGGGTGGAACGATAGAAGATGCAAAAGATATTTTCCAGGATGCCTTACTGATTTATTATGAGAAGATGATATCCTGCAATTTATCAATATACACAACAGCTGGGTCTTACTTGCTGGGAATCAGCAAATACCTGTGGTATAAAAAATATAACAAAGAAAAGGTACATGTTTCCTGTGAGACCTTCATCCACATACCCGAAGAGGAACCCCATCCGGAACTATCACAACGTGTTATGAAACTTTTGGAGTATTCCGGGAAAAAATGCCTGGAACTGTTACAATCCTTTTATTTTGAAAGGAAAAGTATGAATGAAATAGCGGTTCTTTTTGGTTTTTCAGGAGAACGTTCAGCGACGGCGCAAAAATATAAATGTCTTGAAAAAGTAAGATCCGAATTAAAGAAACAATCCCTGAAGAAGGAGGATTTTTATGAATGAAACATGTTTGATAGAAAAATACCTGGACAATACACTTGATCCGAAAGAACGTTTATTGATAGAGGCACAATGTCTTGTTGATCAGGAGCTGAAGAATAAAATTTTCTGGCAAAAACAGACGTATGACCTGATTCATTGGTTTGGCAGAAAGCAATTGAAGAAGGACATCAGTGCTGCAGAAAAACAAATTTTTTCGCAGAAGCACTATCAGTCATTCAGAAAGATAATTCAATCCATATTTAATAAATAAATTATGAATGTACCAAGATTAAGAGATGTTATTGATGAAAAGATTTTAAATACCCGTAAAATTTTTTTATGGGGTCAAGTAGATGACGATTCTGCAAGGCATGTTATTGAGCGTTTGCTTTATTTGGAGTTGTCATTGCCGAATGAAGAGATTCAATTATTCATTAATAGTCCGGGTGGTTATGTTACCAGTGGTTTTGCCATTTACGATACCATCAAAGGAATTACAAGTCCTGTTTCTACCATATGCACAGGATTAGCAGCTTCGATGGGATCTATACTCTTATCTGCCGGAGCCAAGGGCAGAAGGTTTGTTCTTCCGCATGCCCGCGTAATGATTCACCAGCCAAGCGGAGGTGCAGGTGGTCCGGCATCCAATATAGAGATTCAGATGCAGGAAGTTATAAAGACTAAAAAATTAGGCGCAGAAATTTTGTCCCGCAACTGTAATCAGCCGGTAGAAAAAATCATGAAAGATTTTAACAGGGATTACTGGATGTCGGCTGATGAATCTGTAAATTATGGTATTGTGGATAAACGGTTGGAAAGGGTTATTTGACAAATCGTTCCGTGTTTGATCAGACAGCCGGCAGTCAATCTCCAACCACCTGTTTTTAAAAAGCTGTAGCGATCATACCATTCAACTGCAATTTATAATTTATTTCATGGTATTGTTCATTTCGAAGAAGTTAAAAATCTCTTACATTTAATCATTATAAAAATGTGAAAGATGAAACCCTTATTTTTTTCCAATCCTTTAAAATTCCGTGAATGGTTAAAGAAGAACCATCATAAAGAAAAAGAACTGCTGGTCGGTTTTTACAAAGTGGGTAGCGGTAAGGATAGCATTACATGGCCTCAGTCAGTGGATGAGGCGCTTTGCTACGGATGGATTGATGGTATAAGAAAATCCATTGATGAGCACAGTTATAGCATACGCTTTACGCCCAGAAAGCCATCCAGTAACTGGAGTGCTGTGAATATTAAAAAGATAGAGGAACTAACCAGGCAGGGACTTATGCAACCTGCCGGACTGGAGGCCTATAAGCACCGGAAGGAAAGTAAATCGGCCATTTATACGTATGAAAAAGAACCCGTGCAGTTGGACAAAAAATTTGAAAAACAATTCAGGGCCAATAAAAAAGCCTGGAACTATTTTCAGTCAAAACCACCATCCTATCGAAAAACAGCCATTGCTTGGGTGATGAATGCAAAACAGGAAGCGACACGATTGAAAAGATTGGCAACTTTAATTAAAGACAGTGAGAAGGAGCAAAAAATAAAGTCATTGGACTATTAAGATTTGTTGAGGAGGCATTTTTGCAAATAAGCGATAATCGTGTGTGCATAAAAAAGGAAATGAAGAAGGGGTACTAAAGCTATACTTTTCGACTGATTAATAAATTAACGGGTTGAAATCCAGCATTATCGGACATTATTGTGATTTCGTCGGAAATGTTAAAGGTGGACAAAAATGTTGTAAATTGCATACTCATGCATCAATCAAACAGGGTGTATTTTTTAAACTAATAAAAAGGATCGCATTGTGTTAACGTTTGAACATCCCTATTGTAGTGGGCGTGCAATCCAGTAAATTAACTTAAAAATTTAAACAAAACATGAAAACAAAAAAATTTGTAATGAAAAGTCTGGTAGCTGTAGCCTTCGCAGCTTTTGTCATTACAGGATGTAAAAAAGACAAAGATGTTGAGCCTGAAACACAGACTGACAACACAGAAGCAGTCACCAAGCAAAACAATGCGGCTGATCAAAATGATGTTGATCAACAAACCAATGAAAGTATTGATGATATTAACAAAGTATTAAACGAAAATTCAAATACCCGTACCGAATTACCCTGCAATGTAACAATCGACTCATCTGCATTGGTAAATCAGGGGTTGATCAAGTTAACTTACCATGGATTGAGTTGCGACAAATTAAGAAATCGCTCTGGTGTCATCAGTATTCAGATTCCATTTGATTCAAATACCGGTAAACCTGTTCGCTGGAATGCAAAAGGGGCTAAGATCATCATTAAATACGATAATTTTAAAGTGACCAGAGTAGCTGATAATAATACAACTACTTTTAACGGACAGCTTACTGCTACTAATGTAAACGGAGGTGGAGTATTTGTATTAATTACCGGTACACCGATCATTCACCAGTTAAGAGGTGGTTTGACCATTACTTTTAATGATGGTACTACCCGTGCATGGGCAATCGCAAGAACAAGAACATATACGCTTGATCTTGCTTTTACCTTATCTGTTAAAGAAGAAGGTGATACCACCATCAATGGCAAAAAAGTAGCCTATTGGGGTAAAAACAGGGCCAATGATGAATTCTATGTAACAATTGATAAACCGGTTGTAACCAATATTTTTGGCGGTACATTGTGTCGTTTATACAGACCTTATCAAGGTGTTGTTACGATCAATGCCACTGTAACAGGTACTACTCAGACATTAGCCATCACTTATGGTGTTGATTTAAATGGAAACCCTATTACAGGAGCACTTGATTGTCCTTACGGATATAAATTAAACTGGACGGATGCAGCAGGTACGCCTCAGCAATTAGTAGTAAGATACTAATCCTATCTATTATAAAAACAGGGGCCGCTTCTAAATGAAGCGGCTCTTTGTTTTCCATACCTTACCATCAGTGATTGGATACTCTTACTGCCTAAAGGGTGATAAACATAATAGGATAAAGGTTATGAACCTGTAATGGATTTATCAAATCTACAAACCGGGGTGTATTTCGTACAATTTCCGAAAAGCGGCAAGCTGGATAATGATTAAAAAACAGGTATTGCATTTTGTTTTGTTGATGTCTTTGGGCAGCATTGATTTAATACCGGTTCTTTTGTAAATAGTATTATGTTTGATGAGGTATACCGGGCAGTTTTAAAAAAGAAAAAAAATGGCAAAAATAAATACATCTGGCTTTATAAGTCTGAGCGGAATTACAAAGGCCCAATAAGAGTATCAGCTGGTATCAGCAACAAGTGGGAGAAGAGAAAAGATGAGTATGCAGGCAATACGAACCTGAAATTGAAAACTGAGTAATTTAAGTCTCAATTATTACTTTTTTTAATTTAATTTTCCGAAAAATATGATAAAAAGCGATCCGATAATATTAGTAGAAGATGATAAGGATGATTATGAATTGTTTAAACACGCATTGAAAGATCTCGGTTTTGAACATCCGCTTATCTGGTTCGAAAATTCAATTGATGCCTACCATTATTTACAGGAAACAACGGATCGGCCATTTCTCATTTTTTCGGATATCAATATGCATTTGCAGAATGGAATTGAGTTTAAGGCAAAAATTGATTTGGATAAACGGCTACGTGAGAAAAGTATCCCCTTTATTTTTTATTCTACAACGATAGATAAGGAATTCGTAAATAAAGCATACATCGAAATGACCATACAGGGTTTTTTTCAAAAGGCCAGTGATTACAATGAAATGAAAAAAAACTTAAAAATCATCATTGACTACTGGGAATGCTGTG
>CAZMRM010000134.1:7514-9722 GCA_964568515.1 uncultured Chitinophaga sp.
TGCTGTGAGCATCCAAATTGCGACTAATAGCGGATGTTTACTACTCTTGTTCCGACATATAATCTGAGGTTATAAATTGACCATGGCCAGGTTGAAACCTTGGGTTTCAGATCAATCAGTTTATTCAGATTGGTATTAGGAAACATGGTTACCGGGGTGGCTGTATTGGAATGATGGAGTGCCTGAAAATCCTGTGTAAAATTTCCACCTCTTCTTATCTTCATTCTTTAAAGGGAACACTGTCGTTTTTAGAAGTTTCAAATACAGCAGGTCCCCGTTTATAAACAGCCGAAAGAAGAAAAGGCGGTTATTACTTAAAAACAGGAAGAAACAGGATTAATTTTCTGAAACCAGAAACTGTTTGCTGTATTTGTTTCGATATTCAATGGGTGTTAGTTTGGTTATTTTTTTGAATACCTCTCTGAATGCTTTGGCATCTGAATAGCCAACTTCATACATGACTTCATGGATATTTTTTCTGCTGCTTTCAAAACTTCTTTTTGCAAATTCCACTTTTACACGGTGCATGTATTCAACCACGGTGTTATTGGTTGCTTTTTTGAAACGACGTTCAAAACTGCGACGTCCGATGGCAAACATATCTGCCAGTTGGTCAATGGCAATTTTTTCCTGAAAGTTGGATTCAATAAATTCCTGTGCCTTTTTTATGGATTCATCTTCGTGTGCTTTTTGTCCGCTGAATATAATGAACTGCGATTGGCTTCTACGGTCAATATCAATTTGAAAAGCTTTTGACATGAATACAGCGACTTCTCTGCCTGCATATTTTTCGATCAGGTAAAGAATCAGATTTAAGTAAGAAAATGCACCACCGCTGGAATAGATCCCAAGTTCATCCGTAATAATTTTATCTTCTACCAGATGAACATCCGGAAACATTTTCTTAAAATCCTGGCTGGCCATCCAATGAGTTGCACATTGTTTACCTGTCAGCAAACCGGTAGACGCCAGTAAAAATGCACCCAGGCATAAGCTTGCAACTTCTGCTCCTCCTTTATACTGATCAATGACCCAGGGAATAAAATCTTTATTTTTTTCGAGTACCTCTTTTATATCGCCATCCAATGCCGGAATAATAATAAGGTCGGTTTTTTTTACATTACTTGCCAGTACATCAGAATTAACCGTGTATTTGCCACCACAAACAGGAACCTGTTCGTTTAATCCTACAAGTTGAACTTTACACAGATCTGATTTTCCAGTACTTGTTATGTACTTGTTGGCCTCTGTAAGAACCTGTCTGGGGCCTTCAACACTACCTAATACAGCCCCATTTGGAATAAGGATGGATATATGTTTCATGCGACAAATATAGGGTAGTTTTTTGTCGTAACCAATCCTTTTTTGTCATTTACCACATCCCTGATTTTTTATTACTTCTTAATTTGTTTGGATAAAATGTGTTAATCATAAACAAAACAATGGCAATAATTACTTTCCATTTAACATTCGATGGCAGGTGTCGGGAGGCAATGCTTTTTTTCTTGATTCTATAGATAACGTTCTTTAATAACGTTATTGTGATGTCTGATGTGTCCGATCATAAAATATCCCAATGCTCTTGTACTGATTGTATGTGTAATATTATTGCCTAAAAATTTACTTTGCTCTTCTGTCAGATTTTCAAAAAGGAAAATGATGCTTTCGCGTACCGTTTCAAATTCTTTTAATAAATTTTCCATGGATCTGTTGCTCACATCTGCATTCGCAGCATATAGATTTTCATCAAGAGGATATAATGGCATTTGCCGGTCACCACGTGCACACACCAATACTCTGAAAGAAAAAGCACGTTCGGTATCAATCATGTGCATCAGCACTTCTTTTACGGTCCACTTATTTTCTGCATAACGGTAATTATGTTTAACAGCGGGTATTCCTGTAAAAAGGTCAATTGTTTCTACTTTATTTTTTTGTAGCTCTTGCAAAAAATCTCCTTCAGGAACAAGATCAATGTATCTTTGATACTGTGGTTTATACTCACCTTGGATAGGTCTTTTCATATTTTTGGGGGAAGATTATTTTTTTTGACGTTCTCCCAGTCATGTAGTGTCATCTCAAATTTTACTTCTTTTGTTCCATTCATTCCTGCAGGTTTCCAGCCGGCCTTTTTATAAAAATGTTCTGCGCGGGTGTGTGGAGCGGTACCCAGCCAGACCTTTTCACGATACTGAAAATACCAGTCAA
>CAZMRM010000135.1:0-1860 GCA_964568515.1 uncultured Chitinophaga sp.
ATGCTAACGGAATCACAAGCCCAAAAACTGGCAGATGCGGGGCTGTATGCCTACAATCATAACCTGGATACTTCGGAAGAAAGCTATAAAAAAATTATTACTACCCGGACCTATGATGATCGTTTGGATACCATAAAAAATGTGAGAAAAGCAAAGGTTTCGGTTTGTTCAGGAGGAATTATCGGATTGGGAGAAAATACGGAGGATCGTGTAAAAATGTTGCAAACATTGTCATCCATGGAAGTACATCCGGAGTCTGTCCCAATCAATGCATTGGTCCCTGTTGCAGGAACACCGCTTGAGAACCAGCCTCTGGTACCTATCTGGGATATGGTGCGCATGATTGCAACCACACGTATCGTCATTCCAAAAACAGTGGTTCGTTTATCTGCAGGACGTACACAGATGAGTCTGGAAGGACAAGCCTTATGCTTTATGGCAGGCGCAAACTCCATTTTTGCAGGTGACAAATTATTGACCACACCGAATCCCGATTTTAATTCCGATATGCAAATGTTTGAACTTTTTGGTTTAAAGCCACGTCAGGCATTCAAAGGAGGAAAACAACCGGTAGTAAAAGAAACCGCTGAGGTGGCTGTTTCTTAATAATCATACAAAGGTCCCTCTTAAGAGAGGGACTGTTTTTTATCATGACCTTTGCCGCTGACCCGTCCCTTCAACAAGCTTTGCAAAAAAGAAATGAACAGGATGCCTTCCGTAGTTTAAGTACAACTAAACTTCCAACCGATTTTTGTAGCAACGATTATCTGGGATATTCCCGCTCTGTAAAACTGCTGCAGGCTATTGAAACGGAATGGAAAGAGTTGCCTGAACATTTTAACGGGTCAACGGGATCTCGTCTGCTGGCCGGAAACACAACCTATGCAGAGGAGCTGGAAAAACAAATTGCTCTCTTTCACCAGGCAGAAGCCGGTCTTTTGTACAATTCGGGATATGATGCCAATGTTGGATTATTTTCATCCTTGGGACAAACAAACGTCACCTTTTTATATGATGAACTGATTCACGCCTCTGTGCATGACGGAATAAAATTGTCACGATCCACAGCCTATCCTTTTAAACATAATGATCCTGTGCATCTGGAGGAACGTTTAAAAATTGCAAAAGGAACGATATACGTTGCCGTAGAAAGTATCTATTCAATGGATGGAGATCAGGCACCTCTTACCGATATGGTTGCACTTTGCGAACGGTACAATGCCAATTTGATTGTAGACGAAGCACATGCAACAGGTATCACAACAAATGAAGGAAAAGGGCTGGTGCAGCTCCTTGAACTCGAAAAAAAAATATTTGCACGTGTGCACACGTTTGGAAAAGCATTGGGTTGTCATGGAGCCATTGTTATTGGTTCGCATTTGTTAAAAGATTACCTCATTAATTTTTCACGCTCTTTTATTTATACAACGGCATTGCCATTAAATAGCCTTGTAGCGATCAAACAAGCATACCTTCTTCTTCAAAATGATAAAACCAGTCGCTTAAGGTTGATGGAGAATATTCGATACTTTAAAAAAGTGGCCTCATGCGATTCTCACATAAAACTAATTACGAGTGACAGCCCTATTCAATCGGTCATTATTCAAGGAAATGAACAGGTGAAAAAATGTGCACAGCAGTTAAGAGATGTTGGATTGGATGTTCGACCCATATTAAGTCCGACCGTACCAAAAGGAAGAGAACGCCTGCGCATTTGTATTCATGCTTATAACACACAAACGGAAATCAATAAATTACTATTCTATATAGGACAACCGCTTGAGAAACTATAAAATACACACCTACAATAAAACGGATGTAACCAAAATGTTTTACACTGCGTTTGAATTGAGTAAATAG
>CAZMRM010000135.1:1870-5787 GCA_964568515.1 uncultured Chitinophaga sp.
GCTGATTACTGGAAACCTGTTCAAACAGGAAGTTTTTTTTCACGGGATTCGGTTGAGGTAAAACGCATCATCAGCAATAGCAGGAGCCAGTTTCATCCGGAAAGCTATTTGCTAAAACAGCCTATGTCGCCACATGCTGCTGCGGAGCTGGAAGGAGTGGAAATCCAGATGGATCAAATAAAATTACCGATCACCAGTAATCATCTGATCATTGAAGGTGCCGGCGGATTAATGGTTCCCTTGAACAGAAAATATTTCATGATCGACCTCATTCAAAAATTCAATGCAGAAGTTATACTGGTCGTAAAAAATTATCTCGGAAGCATCAACCATACATTATTGTCCGTTGATGCTTTAAAAAGCCGTGGTGTTAAAATAATGGGCATCGTTATTAATGAAGAGCCACACGAACTTTCGGAAAGCATCATTCTTCAGTACAGCGGATTAAAACTTCTTGGAAGAATCAATAAAGAGGGAATGATCAAAAAAGAAGTCATTGAACGTTATGCAAAAGAATTTACAAGCCTGGCGTAATCACTAAGATACCACTACATTTACCATCCTTCGAAAATGTAAAATTGTAGAATAATTTTTACATGTCTTTTCTTCTTTTTACCGTTAAATATGGTAAAGCATCCGTTAATTAAAAAAACGATCAAATTTTTTTTTTCTCCCATGGGTTTAATTAGTTTAGCTGACCAATTAATTTTTATTTGTTTCATCCCCAAAATTGACAACATGGCTAAAGAAAAAAAGCAATTACAAGAAAATGCGAAAAAATCACAAGCTGGATTTTTATATTTATTTGCTGCATTGGCAAGAAGAGCATCTCAGGAGGATAGTGTATCAGAGTTAAAACGACTATCCGGTTTGATAGAAGCAGAAATTTCAGAATTACAAAAAGGTAAAAATGCTTCTAGCTTGAGAGATGTAATTAAAAAAAAATATAAAAACAGCACCGTATGAAGGATTGTATAAAAAGCATGCTGGGAAAAACTGGTGCTTTTTATTTGTTTTTTAAGTATCCGTAAACTATAAAGATATTCTTCTCCTGCTAGGCGGGCACTCGAAAATGAGGATATTTCAACGCTCCCAAAACTTGCTTCTTATTCTAAAAAGAAATACTTCAGCTTCATGGTATGGGACCTGCTTCTATACCCGCATTGGAAAGAGCTCTGAAAGAGGCTGGATTTCCGTTTAAAACAGTTAATCCTCCGCTCTTGTGCAGAGGATAAGGGCGGCCTTCAAAAAAGCTGACGTAACCCCCCTTTTCATTGTCGTATTCCTACTCACCATCTTATTTTCTCTTTTGTATGTTTGCAGTATAATCAGTATGGACATAAAAAAATAAATAGTATGGAAGCAAAGATTACATCAACAAAGATTAACCCCTGTTTATGGTTTAATACCAATGCAGAAGAGGCTGCAAATTTTTACATCTCTATTTTTAAAAATTCCAGAATCAGACAAATCAGCAGGTATGGCAAAAATGCACCCATGCCTGAAGGAACAGCTTTGGTGGTTTCTTTTGAACTGGAAGGACAATCATTTCAGGCACTTAATGGAGGACCACAATTTAAGTTCAGTGAGGCCATCTCTTTTGTTGTTAGTTGCGATACACAAAAAGAAATTGATGAATTCTGGAGTAAGTTATGTGCAGATGGTGGGCAAGAGCAGCAATGCGGATGGTTAAAAGATAAATTTGGATTATCCTGGCAAATTGTTCCAGCTAAACTGGGAGAGATGATGAATTCAAAAGATGCTGGAAAGGCAGGACGTGTGATGCAGGAAATCCTGAAAATGAAAAAACTGGATTTGAATGTATTGGAAAAAGCGTAACGATAGCCATCTCGTTGACTAAGAAGAAAGAATGAATGAATCCCATTAAAAATATATATTTTTGATGGGATTTTTTTTATTATGAATTTACAGGAAAGAGATGAAAAGGTGGTATGGCACCCCTTTACACAAGTTAAAGTGGCTCCATTGCCCATTGCCATTGTAAAAGGGGAAGGTGCGTATTTTTTTGATGAAAAAGGCAACCGGTATATAGATGCCATTGCCAGCTGGTGGGTAAACATTCATGGGCATTGTCATCCTTACTTGACAGCACAAATATCAAAACAATTACAGCAGCTGGAACATGCTATATTTTCAGGTTTTACTCATGAGCCTGCTGTTGCGCTGGCTGAACGCTTATTAAAAAGGCTACCTTCCAACCAATCCAAAATTTTTTATTCCGACAATGGTTCAACTGCTGTAGAGGTAGGATTAAAAATGGCTTTTCAGTATTGGAACAACAAGGAAATAAACAGAACAAAAGTAATCGCTTTTGAAAATGCATACCATGGTGATACATTTGGGGGGATGAGTGTTGGTGCAAGAAATGCATTTAATTTACCTTTCTCTAAATTATTATTTGATGTCGAACGATTGCCGTTACCTGTGAAAGGAAAGGAGCAGGAAGTAATAGAAGCATTAAAAAAAATAGTAAACAAAAATGACTTGGCCGCTTTTATTTTCGAACCTTTAATACAGGGAGCCGGGGGCATGGTGATGTATAGTGCGGAAGTGTTGGACGAATTAATTTCCATATGCAACAAGAAAGAGGTGATTACGATTTCGGACGAAGTGATGACAGGATTTGGCCGTACAGGTAAATTTTTCGCAAGTGATTATTTAACACATAAACCGGATATTTTATGCCTGAGCAAAGGTATTACTGGAGGTGTAATGCCTTTGGGAGTTACTGCTTGTGCCTCGTTTATTTATGATGCGTTTCTGAGTGATGATAAAATGAAAACTTTTTTTCATGGGCACTCATACACTGCTAACCCAACAGCTTGCTCCGCAGCACTCGCCAGCATGGATCTTTTTGATCAACCGGAAACATTTCATAACATTCAGCGCATTTCTGCAGCCCATCAGTGTTTTTTACATAAAATAAAATTACATTCTTCATTAGCAGATGTTCGTCAATTAGGAACGATACTGGCTTTTGAAATTAAAACAAAAGAACATACCCATTATTTAAATTCATTGGCCGAATATATTTCATCATTTTTTGTGGAACGCGGGATCATCCTTCGCCCATTGGGCAATATTGTTTATGTGTTACCTCCCTATTGTATATCCGATGACGATTTACAGTATATTTATAATGCAATAGAGGAATTTTTGAATACACTTTAAGTTGTTATTTTATCTTCTTTAAATAAAAAAACGATCATGTTCAAGTCAAAACGGGAATTGGTTTTTATTATCATGGCAGGGATTTTTATTACCAATGCTGTGGTGGCAGAATTAATCGGAGGAAAACTTATTCAGTTAGGTCCGTTTATCATGAGTATTGGTATAATACCCTGGCCCGTCGTTTTTTTAACAACCGATTTAATCAATGAATATTATGGAAAGGAAGGAGTCAAAAGACTTTCCATCATCACGGCTTCCTTAATCGCTTATGCTTTTATTATTTTGTTTGTTGCAATAAAAATTCCGGCAGCGGCCGGTATTTCTGCTGTTACAGATGAACAGTTTTTTGCTGTCTTTGGTCAAAGCCTATGGATCATTGTTGCAAGTATTATTGCCTTCCTGACGTCCCAGCTCGTTGATGTATTTATTTTCTGGTTGCTTCGTGATAAAACAGGAAGCAAAATGATCTGGCTTAGAAGTACGGGATCTACTGCTATTTCACAGCTCATTGATACCTTTGTTGTACTGGGAATTGCTTTTTGGCTGCCAGGCAAAATGACAACGACAGTATTTCTGAACGCAGCTTTAACTGGCTATTGTTTTAAATTGATCATAGCTGTTTGTTTAACACCTTTGATTTATGTGGGACATAACCTGATTGAGAGATACCTGGGTGATGATGAATCACATCAGCTTATAAAACATTCTGCCGAAGAATCCTTGCA
>CAZMRM010000135.1:5797-9681 GCA_964568515.1 uncultured Chitinophaga sp.
ACAAGGTGGATGAATAAATATGGGTTTTCCCTTTGTTGATTACACATCTGATTTCATCATTTTTTAAATAATAATTAATTGCCGAAAACAACAGTAGAACTATTTTTTTGCAAGAAGAGATTAATTTCCAATGCAAGCTTTTTTGATCCTATTTTTTCAATAGGATGTTGTGTCCCCGGAAATACGATCAGATTGGCATTGGGTAGTTTTCTATATACATGGATGGTTTCTTCCAGTGTAACCATGGTGTCTTTATCGCCGATGCCAACCAGAACTGGAACTTGCAATTGTTCGAGATCCTCATCTTTCAACGGAGAATAATTGCCGAGCCGGGTCATCATGGCTGCGGTTTTCACGAGTAATTTTTTCCAGTCATGAGGAGCATGCCTTTTTTCCAGCAGCTGAGCAAAGGCCGGTAGCTTTTCCGCAATTTTCTCAGGATTCAGCATTTTTATTTCCTGTTGGGCGATGGCTGGTGTCCATAAAAATTTGGTAGCCAGTGTGACTAGTTTATTGACACGCTCCGGATATTTTTTTGCAAAGTAAAGCGCCACATAGCCACCCATACTGTATCCGAATATATTTACTTTACCTGGGACATGTTGCTGAACATATTGAAATACTTGTTCTGCAAACAGTTCAATGGAAAATTCATTAACATCTGTTTCACCTCCATGCCCCTTAAAATTAAGGGTATGCGGGATAAATGTATCATTCAGTATTCCGGATAAAGGAATGAACTGTTCGGCGGCACCCAGGGCACCGTGTAAAATCAAAAGGTGTTGCATGGAATATTTTATCGATAAAAATAAAACAAATAGTGATTCGTTGATTGACCGGATGTTTTATTCAATGATTTTAAATACATTACTTCCAAGTTCCCAGAAACCATCAAGGATACTTTTCAGTCGTTCACACAAATGGTTGAAATGCATAGGTTTGCAAAAATAAGCAGAGGCCCCGAAATGTTTGGCCATATGAACATCCAGAGGACTGCTGGATGTTGTGAAAATGATAACGGGAATGTGTTCCAGTATAGGGTTTGATTTAATGCGTTTAAGGCATTCAAAACCATGCATGACGGGCATGTTTAAATCAAGAAAAATAAGCTGTGGGATACTTGGTGAAAGGCTTAAGCGTTTCAATGCTTCTATACCATTGGATACGGCTTCGTAAAGAATGGATGATTTTATTTCGCGTAATGCTTCGCTGAATAAAAGCTGATCATCGGCATCGTCATCAACAAGGAGTAAGGATGTATAATTCATAAACGGGGATGTTTTTAATTATAAATTTTTGGATACTATACTTTTACCGGAAGATAAATCATAAAAACGGAACCACAATCAGGATTTCCAGTTGCTGTAATGAATCCTTTGTGCGCCAAAACGATTTTTTTACAGATGGAAAGGCCTATTCCGGTCCCTGCATATTCATCTTTATTATGTAAACGTTGAAAAACTTCAAAAATTTTTGAAGCATGCTCCTGTTCGAACCCGATACCATTGTCTTCAATGTTAATGTTCCAGTAATCAGTGGGTTCTGTGGTACTATGAATCCCGATTGTCGTATCCGGAACCCTTTCAGCGCTGATCTTTATATGAGGAGGAACATCGGGTTTGCTGTATTTTAATGCGTTGCTTACCAGGTTGATAAATAATTGCTGCAGCTGAATGAATGATCCCTGAACAACCGGCAGGTCCTTAATTTCAATGACTGCCCGTTTATCCTGTATGCTATCCGACAGGGTGGTAGTAACTTCCTTCATCAGAATATTAAGATCCGTCGGTTCAAAGATAATACTTGCATTTCCGATTCTTGAATAATTCAGGAATGCTTCTACCAGCTGCTTCATACGTATACTGGAAGATTTTATACGGTTTAAATAATCGATGGCTGTTTTTGTTAGATGCTCCTGTTCTCGTTCCAAAAGAAGCTGGCTAAATGTATGAATTTTGCGAATGGGTTCCTGCAGATCATGGCTGGCAATGTAAGTAAAGGAAGTAAGTTCAGAGTTTTGTTTTTCCAGTTCAAAATTTTTTTCGGCAAGGACATTATTCAGCTCTGCCATATCCATTTGCGATTGTTTTAATTGCTTGGTACGTTCATTTATTTTTTGCTCCAGCTTTTCTGCAAATGTTTTTTGTTCATGGATATCAGTGATAGAACCTACCCATAAAAGGATATCGCCTTCTGTATTCTTAAGCGGGATCGCCTTTACAGACATCCACCGGTAAGTTCCATCAGCAGCACGCTTAGCGAGATTCTCCATTTCATAAGGCATTCCGGTTTTAACGGACTGCTGCCAGGTTTCTTTTGCCCGGTCTGTTAAATCAGGATGCCAAACAGTATTCCAGTTCGCTGTTTTTTCTTTCTCTCGCGCAAGTCCTGTATATTCATACCAGCTTTCACTGAAATAGTTTGGTACCCCATTGGGATAAGCTGTCCAGGCCATTTGAGGAAGTGATTCCAGTATGCTTCTTATTTTTCGTGCATCCTCTCTTATCACTAATTCAGCTTCTTTTTGCTCAGTGATATCTGTAACAATACCAAACATTCGTTTGGGTTGATTGTGTTCATCAGGTGTGATTTTTCCATATACACGCACCCAGTGAATGGATTTATCAGGCCAGATAACACGTGCCTCATACACCAATGATCCTTTTACAAAGGAATCTTTAACCGCCTTGTCACGAATCGGCTTGTCATCAGGGTGAAGTGCACTGATTAAATCTTTGTGTGTGGTTAAGGGATCTGTGAATCCAAAAATCTCTATCAAACGGGAAGAGCTGTAAAAAGTCTGAGTCCCCAGATCCCAGTCAAATACACCCATTTCAGCAGCTTCAATGGCCAGGCGCGAACGTATTTCCGATTCTTCAATGGATCTGTTTGCTTGGATTCGTTCTTCTATTTTATGTCTCTCTTTTTCTTTCAGATCTGTTATATCACGTGTAAAACATTTAGTATGAACAAATTCTCCATTCACCCAATAAGTACTGGAATTGATCAATACATCCTTGATGCTGCCATCTTTACAAACCAGCTGAGCAGAAAAATTTTTGATAATTTCATTTTGTTGAAGCTTTTTCAGAACAGTTTGAATGGCTGCTTTATCAACATGAAATTTGATGATGGATTGACCGATGTATTCTTCTTTACTGTATCCCAACAAGTCGAGTTCTGCCTGGTTGGCCCAGATGATCTCTGCTTTATGGTTTACCCAATGGAGCGGAGTAGAAGCATTTTCAATGAAGTCGGTCACTTTTTCCAATTTGGAATTCAGTTCCTGAATTTGCTTTTTACTCGCCACCAGCTCATGCTGTAGTGATATTAAATCCTCCATGTAATCAAAATAAATTTTTGGTAGCAAACCAAAAATAAGGAAAACATACCGGAAAAAAAATGTTTGAAACGTTAATAAGTAAAAAGTTAACGTTTACCGGATTGCCAGACATAAAATTTTGCTTCCCTGATAAGCTTAATAGCTTTGTTATGGATGATTAGCGCGGCAATAATATGCCTGCAATTTTTATAGAATAAGTTAAAATTATTGATAAGAAAAGTTGGAGGAGCAAAGTGAACAAAATTTTTTTTTCGATTTCACCGGGTGTATTAATGAACAGTTGAAATCAAATAAGAAATCGGATTTTATCCGATTGTAAAATGTCAGCCCGAAATAACTTCTGTTAAAATGAATTTTTTAAACAGAAAAATGTATGCATGTAACTATCTTCTGGAAAATAAAAAGTAGTTGTTTCATTTTTTGATGGAGTCTATTGTCATACAAATAGGGCAGGAAAATAGTACCATCCTGATTTTTACATGCGATTTTTTCGTATTCGTCACCTTCGTATTGTGCCAATGTTTCGGGATAGGTGAAAGCT
>CAZMRM010000136.1:0-9431 GCA_964568515.1 uncultured Chitinophaga sp.
TTCTTCTACTTTTGTTTTTAGTATGGAGGGCTCAGAAAAATCAGCACATATATAAGAATGTTTCTGTCCTTTTGACTGATCCAGCTCTTTTACAACCTGCTGTAATTTTGATTCATCCCTTGCCAGTAAAATGACACTTGCTCCTAACAACGCAAGTTCGATTGCAGCTGATTTTCCGATCCCTTGTGTGCTTCCACCCACAAGGGCATACTTTCCTGTTAAATCCAGATTCATAAGCTAAAATGTAAAGAATGTTTTTTTATGACAACAAAGAAACGAAAAAATTACACTAAAATGATTTTTCAAATGTTAATCCATAGGTCATAAACAATGCTTCACTGTTTGTGCGGTTGGTTCTATCATATGTAAATTTCCCATTTAAACTCAGCCATTTTTTAAGTTTTATCAGGATTGTATTTTCATTTTTAATAATGTAATCGCTTTTACTCGTAAGAGAATTTTGAAAATAGCCGATAGTAACAAAACTGAATCTTTCCGCAAATTCTATCCTGAACTGCAAGCGAAATGAATTTCTGGGTATTGTATAAAAAGTACGAACAGTGTCCATTTCATAAATATCGCCGTACTCGTATAAAATACCATCACTGATATTCAGTCGCACATTCTTTTTGTCAATTAAATTGTAGGCTACTCCTGCACCAGCCTGAAACTGTTCGTTTATTTTCAAAGAATAAATACGGTTGTAAGTAAGCAATGCCCAATAATAAAAACCCGGAAATGTTTTATAAAGATTGAGGTCAAATGAATTGGAAAAATCATTATTCGATAAATTGCCCTGCTGCTTACCATATAACCATCGGGTATTGAGGTGTGCCCGTATATCTTCTTTTTTGACAGCAAAGATAAGACTATTGGCAAAAAGATAGGAACGTGTTTGATTCGTACGATTATAGTTACCTGTTGTACTTAAGTTGGTGTAGTAACTGAGGCTATCATTTTTTTGTGCATACAGAACACCGTTGTTCATTACTAAAATGAAAAGGCCTGCAATGAATTTTTCTTTCATTCTTAACTATTTGTAAACTGTTATTAATAATTTTGATCACTATGCGATACAAAATTAAAAAATAAGCGTGTTACGCAATGCGCAACACGCTTACAGTTTCTTCAATAGAACAGGTTACGGTTTTGTAGCAGTAGCTGCTTTTCGTCTGTTCTCTATATCGATCCAGTCAATAAACGGATAAAGCTTATATTTTTCGGCACGTTGGTCAAACAGCGCCTTTAATTCTTTTAGTTTTTCGGGATTTTTTGTTGCTAAATCATTTTGTTCATTAAAATCCTCATTTATATTGTAAAGTTCCCATTTATCATTTTCAAAACGATCGGGGTTGTTAGCAGCTTTCTTTTGCTCATCGGTCATCAGGCTCCAGTCAATTCTATCCGGCCGATGCGATGTTCCTGCTTTCCAGCCATCCTTATAAATAGCACGTGCTCCAAAAATATAATAATGTTGCTCTGTATGTTGCGATGCTGCTTTTGCATCATTAAAAGAATAGAACAGAGAAGTACCATGGATCGGATCCTGTTTCACCTGGCGAATGGTTTCAGGCTGTTTAATTCCCAATAGTTCAAGTGTTGTAGGCAAAATATCGATCACATGACCATATTGATTACGGATCCCACCTTTCTCTTTAATTCCTTTTGGATAAAAAACAATCAATGGATTGTGAGTACCACCTTCGCTTTGTGCATCCTGTTTCCATAATTTAAATGGAGTATTGGTAGCTTGTGCCCAGGCCAATGGATAATTCTGACTGGTAATCGTGTTAGGGGTTCCTATTTTATCTGCATTTTTATAATTATAGTCCAGCAATTCACCGTCATCTTTAAACACATTGGCATTTTTATCAATCACTCCACTGAAGGAGCCTTCTTTGCTACCACCATTATCGCCTATCATCAGAAAAATAGCTGTGTTTTCAAGCTGTCCTGATTGTTTCAAATAGTTCACCAAACGGCCGATTTCCCAATCAGTGTATTCAAGATAGGCAGCATATACTTCGAAGAAACGGGCATATAATTTTTTCTGCTCTGGTTTCAATTCTTTCCAGGCGGTTAAACGGGAATCACGTGGTGGTAATTTTGCATCTGCCGGAATAACGCCTAATTTCTTTTGATTGGCGATTACCTTTTCGCGATATACATCCCAGCCTTCATCAAATTTTCCTTTGTACTTGTCTCTCCACTCATCCGGTACCTGATGCGGAGCATGAACTGCACCCGGTGCATAATAAAGAAAGAAGGGTTTTTCAGGAGCTGCTTTTTTGAAACGTGTCAGATAGCTGATTGCTTTATCTGTTATCTGGGCGCTCAAATGGCGTCCATCTGGTGTTACATGTGCATTGTCTTCTACAAGGTCTGGCTTATATTGATCTGTGGCCGAACCAAGGAATCCAAAGAAATGATCAAAACCTTTTCCCGATGGCCAGCGATCAAAGGGACCAGCATCTGTTACATCGGCATCCGGCGTTACACCATACTTACCAACAGCAAAAGTACCATAACCATTGTCGCGAAGAATCTCCGAGATAAAACCATCTTCAGAAGGGATCCGGCCATCCCAACTAGGAAAACCGGCAGACATAGAAACATGACCAAAACCAGACATGTGCACAGAAGCACTGTTTCTTCCAGTTAATAATGCAGAGCGTGTTGGCGCACAAATAGCTGTTGTATGAAAATTCGTATAGCGTAATCCCTGATTCGCTAAACTGTCAATATGCGGTGTATTGATCAAACCACCAAATGAACTGCTTGAACCATATCCGGCATCATCAATAAGGATCCAGATTAC
This sequence comes from uncultured Chitinophaga sp., assembly GCA_964568515.1. Classification (GTDB taxonomy): domain Bacteria; phylum Bacteroidota; class Bacteroidia; order 2-12-FULL-35-15; family 2-12-FULL-35-15; genus 2-12-FULL-35-15. The sequence goes on from CAZMRM010000136.1 coordinate 2,819, forward strand.
ATTGGGTGATCCTGCAGGTGCCTTTGGGTTTTGAGGCCAAACCTCTTTGGAATCATAAAGTGTTTTTCCAACTTTTCCCTGAAAGTCGGTAGATGTTTGCGCCGGACTTACCAACACAACACCCGATGTCAACAAAAGAGTTGATGTAATTAGTTTTCGTATTTTTTTTTCCATTTTCATTGATTAAACTTTTGTAAGTAAATATTTATAGTTCCTTTCCGGATCCAAAGCAAGAATTATTGCAACATCGTTGATTATTCAAGAATATAGCGCTCATGTACAGCTGATTTAAATGTAAAAATGATTCGAGAACGCAAATATATATTATTTTTTTAAAAAACTACTAAGTCTGTAGATTTTATATTTTATTATAATGAAAAAGCCCCGGCTATTCGTTTTGCAACCAGGAACGGCAATCGATAGAGAACGGGCAGCCATGCCTGCTCAAACATCCAAAACCTGTACTCAACCGGCTTATGGACTTTTTCATTGCCTTACATATACTATTTGGTGATTAGATTGCTGATAAAAAAGCAATAACCTATAAAATTAAAATCATGAAAAACACTAATAAATATGTACTCATTACAGGAGCCACCAGTGGCATTGGTTATGAGCTGGCAAAGCTTTTTGCAAAGGATCATTTTAATCTTATTATTGTTGCAAGGGATCAGAATGAATTACGAACTACAGCCACAGAATTAGAAAAATCGGGGATTAAAGTAGTCACAATCGCAAAAGATCTTTTTCTTCCTGAAGCACCAAAACAAATTTATGAAGAGATTCAGAAAGCAGGAATTCAAGTCCATATTCTGGTAAACAATGCAGGGCACGGACTATATGGAGAGTTTGTGAATACTGAGCTGGAAATGGAAACAAAAATTATACAACTGAATGTAACCAGCCTGGTATCGCTCACCAAATTCTTTATTAAAGACATGATCCGTCGTGGAGAAGGTAAAATTTTAAATACCTCTTCCATTGCAAGCAAGACACCAGGTCCATGGCAATCGGTTTATCATGGAACAAAAGCATTTGTACAATCTTTTACCGAAGCACTTCGCGTTGAAGTAAAAGAAAAAGGTATCACGGTTACAGCTTTATTACCCGGGGTCACAGATACAGATTTCTTTAACAAGGCAAAGATGCAGGAATCCAAAGCAGTACAGGACAAAAGTAAAATGGCTGATCCTGCTGATGTAGCAAAAGACGGATACGATGCACTTTTATCCGGAAAGGACATGATCATTTCCGGATTCAGAAATAAATTGGATGTTGCCATGAGCAATATTTCTTCTGATGAAAAAAATGCCAAAAAAACCGGCAAACAGCAAGAACCGGTAACACATAAGTAGCTATATGACAACTGTTACAATAATAGGGGTTGGAGCAAGTATTTTTACAGCTGCTTCAACCCTCCCCCAACTTATCAAGCTTATTAAGGAAAAAAAAGCAAATGATATTTCGTTAACCATGTGGGTAATCCTTTTTTTGGGATTGTCACTATGGATTTGGTATGGAATTAAAAAAGAAGACTTCATTCTGATTATTTCCAACAGCTTCTCGCTGATCATTAACCTTGCTGTTATTTTTTTTAGTTTAAAATTCAAAAACTAAAATCTTAACGGATATTGTGTTTCTATCCGGCTTTATCCAGTGTAGAGACTGATTCTGCCAACTGAAAAATTCTCCGGGATATGGAGACTAAATCCCCGTATAAAAATGGTTTGGAAAAAAAAGCATTTGCTCCGTAAGCAACTGCCTTGATTTTATCATACTCAAACTCACTGGTTGTAAGTACATAAACGGGGATGTGTTTCAAATCGGTATTGTTGCGAATTTCTTTCAGTACCTCATAGCCATCCATCAATGGCATATTTAAATCTAAAATGATAAAATCAGGGATAATCTTTTTGTTTTTGTAATCGTTCCTGCAAAAAAGCATATCCATTAATTCTGTTCCATCATTAGCCGAAATAATTTCACAATCATCATTCACTTCGGTTATTGCTTTTTTTAAAAATCCTTGATCTTCCAGATCATCATCCACAATAATTATAAGCTTTCCTGATTTCATATATTTCAAAATGCAAATTTCAAATTAAATTGATTTAGAGCAAGAGTGGCCATAATATTTGCCACAGATTGACCATGTAAAAATAAAGCGTAAAAATCCAGTTTCTCCGGTTCAATAACATTGTACTAAAAAAATTAACCGCCTGCTCCTTAGAAATTATGTGCCAATAATAGCCAACAAATAAAACACCCTGATAGAACAGCTCCAATACTATACTACAGGGGATTATTTTTATAAACCAACGAATTTAACATGGTACTTAGCAAAACCAGCGTGGAATTTCCGCCCACTTTAAGACTATTGTGGAAATCGTGACTTATTGTTAATGACGCGATTTTATTGTCAGGCCAGCATCACCTGCCACGCACCTTCGACACCGAAACCGATATTAAGAAAGTTGGAAAAGTAATTTTTGTGCAAATTTCCGCATACTCACTTAATTTTTTACTCAATCATTTAATATGACTATCCGAAAGCCTATAAAAGGAGAGGCTGACTCTTTATTAAATTCTTTCAACATTTTATTATATTCCTGTTTATTTTTCCAACAAGAACCAACCACCAGTATATTGTTGGTTTCCTGTTGCAGTACCATCTCTGACACATGGGCCGCCTTGCTGAAAACATTTTTTCTGCTAAAATAAACAGAATCTGTATAATTAAGAGCCTTTGCAAACAATTGAAGGGTTTGATTTTCTTCCATCCCATAGCGGTTAATTGAAAAAAGATCTTCCAGGGTCATACCTTGCTTATTTTTAGTTCTCTTTTTTGTATGCCTTATACGGTTAAGATAATCAATGTCTACAATTTCGTCTTTAATATCATAAATCGTATTGTAACCATTGCAATCCGGAATTGGTATCTCTCCCTTACCCGAAGCAAAAAGCCATTCCGAATCAAACGGAAGACGAATTTCTGCCGGATCAGAAAATGGATCCTTTTGATGCGCATACAAATTCATCTCTTTTTCTAACCATTTACAAAAAGCCAAAGCAGCCTTTGGAGCAATATTTACTACGGGAAAATCATTATATGCAGGATCAAAGAAGTAGGTGGTTGCTAATATGTTGTTTCCATAATTCACCCAGGTTTCATTTTTTACCGTTGCTATTTTTAGTTCATCAAATTTTTCGCTTTTCATCAGGTCTGCAAGAAAAATCTTATACTCAAGATTAGTTATGGCCTGATTACTCATCGAAAACTGATAGATCGTACAACGGTTGCCTTTATATTGCATTTCGCCCGAAGCTATTTTAGTAACCGTTTCCTTATCCTGGTCAAGAAATTTCTCAATCAACATGGTTTTTGCTTTTCCAAAGAAAATGAACTCTTCTTCTGTTGGTTTAAAAAAAGTAGCCACCGATTCACTTCCAACACCCGACAATGGATAATAAATGGAAACACCCGATGACGTCAATTTAATAGTACTCTGTTCCTGTAATTTTTCCTCTTTTACGGGAACACTATCTATTATTGGATTCGGGTTGATTGCTGTATTTTTTTTGGAAAGCCCCGTAGACATTCGTATATCTGTAGTTCCTTTCTTATTTACAGTTGTTATATCGTTCGTATAAACAATTTTCTGATTTATTTCAGTAGCCGGTACAGACAATCGATCGTAACAAAAAATGACCGCCGAAGAGATCAACACCACAAAAATGACTGTTGCAAAATTTCCAAGGCCACCATGTCCCTTTAACTTTTTTTCCAGCCGCTTTATCAGTTTCTTTTCTCTTACTGAATCTATCTTTACATTGTACTCCTGCTGGAAAATAAAATGTGCTGCATGTTCAATGATTGTTTCGGGGTTATTTTCCAGAAATAAACCGTTGATCAATCCGTCAAGGTTATTTTCTTCTATTTGCTTTTTATCGTTCATGCTTCACCTCTGTTTATGCATTCATTTGTTTTCTCAGCTACTTTTTTCTTTAATCGCATATGATATACTTTTAGCTGATCAGATGGCCGTGACACATATTTTCCGATGGCTTCATAAGAATAATTCTGTGCCCTCATTAATAAAACAATCCGTTGCCAATCTTCTAAAAGCTGAAGTACCTTTTGCAGACAGTTCATCTCGGGGGTACTTTTGATAGTGCCGGAACAGGGTTCGCCTTTATCACCATTCATCTTTTCGTGCGCCTCGGTAAGTTCAACCATTTCTAATTTTTTATCCTTTGTATCCCTGTAATGATTGCGCAGATAATTAATAAAAATTTTAAATACAAATCCGGTGAATTTATTCTCATTTTCAAACTGATACTGATGAGCCACTTCAATTACTTTGTACAACGTTTTGTATACGAGTTCCCAGGAATCATCTTCATTCAATTTCCATTTTACCCTGGCGTAACCGTATAATTTTTTCCCATAATCATTATACAATATGGCGACAGCATCCGTACTTTTTTCCTTTATTTTCGAAGAAATTTCAAACATATATGAGTCAGAAAAACAAAATTCAACCTCTTTTCTATTTAATAAACAATATACATATTAGAATGAAGGGCAATTATCTCCTCTGAATTTTTTCTTTGCCGGCTTGCATTCAAATTGTTTACAAAATGAAATTTCATGAGAGCCATAAGTGATGTTTGTTAATTTACTGACTGTTACATCATAGCTATAACCAATTTTAAACAGATGCTGTTGTATTCCTACTAATGCGATCATCGCATCACCGGTACGATACCACATTCCGGCAACAAAAGGCCATTTGCTGACATACAATCCCAGGTTAAGTTGTTTGAAATCCTGCTGTTGCTGATACAAAATATTGGGCGAAATAGAAGTGCGGTTTCCTTTATCGCCAATGGGCATAACGGCACCGGCATGCGCAGTAAATTTACGGGGAAGCTTGCTTACACCTATTAAACCTTCATCCGGTTGAGTTAAATGATGTACAGCAAAACCAGCATAATATTTTTCGCTATATCCAAGAATACCGGCCGAAAAATCTACGTTCGCTTTATTCTCCAGTTTCTCTTCTTCTTGTGTTGAATAAACGAATCCTCTACGCTCATCAATCATATCACCGAATGTAAGTTTTGACCAATCGATACTTTTCTGAAAGAAGGTGGCCTGCATTCCAAATTTTAATGAAAAGGTCCGGTTAACAGGAAGCGAGTAAGAATAAATAGCCGAAATGTTTGTTGTTTTGAGGGTGCCTTTTCCCGCATTGTCGCTTGTGGCCAGAAATCCTAAACCACCACTCAGTGCTTGAACATGGCCATCTACAGAAGCAGAATAAGTTATATACGTACCCGAAATACCCGGCCACTGATTCCGGTAATTCAGATTAAAACGCACACACCTGGCACTTCCGGCAAATGCCGGGTTCAGGTAAAGCGGATTCGCATAAAACTGGGTAAATACCGGATCCTGTGCGTATATATTTCCGAGGCCAATGAAGAAAAACAGCAACAGGGGAGACACGTATTTTTTGATCATAGCAGTTTGTGTTAAAGAGTATCATATACATGAACACAAACGGGTAACAGATTGTTAAAAAAATGTTATAACCCTTTAAGCATAAGGGTTCATATAGGATCGGACATAATCACCTCCATAATCCATTATTTTCACCGGGTTAAAACAGGCAAATACTCTATCCAGGGTCCTACTTCTTGTTTATACTGCTTTGCCATGACCCGGGCAATTTGGGCCAAATGCCCCAGATCATGGGTTGTCCAGGTAGACAAGAGCTGCTCAAGCGTTACTTCTCCCAATGAAGGATGTATTCCTTTTCTGGAAAAATCTTTAACAGTTAGTTTTTTAGCTAACAGGATTTCGATGTTTCGGTTTCGAATTGTTTTAAACACTTGCAGCAGCTGACCCATGCTTTTTCCTTCACTTTCTTTAAACTGTGCAAACCGGTCAAAAGAGTCAAACGTTTTATTCGGATTGCCGGCCAAAATGATTTCCATCCGTACAATCCAGTCCGTTTTTTCTCCATGAATGAGATGCCCCACAATATCAAAAGGACTCCAGGTATTTTCACCTTCATTATTGTTTAACCATTCTTCACTTACTCCGCTCAAAAGTGTTTCCAGAACAACAGGTGTTCGTGATAAAATTTCTACCGATTTATTTAAATCGAATCTCATGATTATTTTGTTTTTAATAAAGGAGAAAATATGCTGATTTCTTCAACCAAGATACAAATTTTGGTTGGTAAGCAGAGCATTTGATGAACAGGCAAGATGACATTCAAATAACAGGAATACGATTCAACATTTCCTTTTTTCCGGAAGTAGTTTGGAAAAAACCACAGAAATCAACAGAATGGCAACAATAACCAACAAGGAGGTACCCACCGGAATTTTGTAAACATCTACCAGACACATTTTAATTCCAACAAACAATAGAATCGCCGACAACCCGAATTTCAGATAACGGAAATATTCGTTCAAACCAGCCACTGCAAAATACAGGGATCGCAAACCAAGAATAGCAAAAACATTGGACGTGTATATAATAAAGGGATCATTGCTGATGGCAAGTACTGCAGGAATGCTATCCACTGCAAAAATCAGG
>CAZMRM010000137.1:0-9427 GCA_964568515.1 uncultured Chitinophaga sp.
ACCATTAGCACCATTGCTTCCGCCACTACCACCATTACCGCCCAAAGCAGTAGTGATAATACCTGTTGCGGTTCCACCGGTTCCACCACCACCACCACCGGCAGCAACCATAATCCTATCATTTAAGGCCGTCCCATTTAAACGTACATCGCTTGCACCACCACCACCACCGGATGGATTGCCTTTCACTTCTTGTCCATTTCCTCCACCATTATATCCTCCTTTCAAACCTGCTGCGGCACCGCCTACATACAGATTGAGAACTTGTCCGGGAATAACGGCAATCGTTCCACTCACAGTCGAGCCCCATCCTCCTTTACCGGCAAGAGAGGCCGTATTTCCACCTACACTGCCGTCTGCCCCATTGGCTCCATTACAGGTAATGGTAATTTTTGAAACACAGGAAGGAACCGTAAACGTTTGCATACTTCCGGTATATATGAATGTCTGTGTGGTTTGTGCCTGCAGTGATCCAATTATCACCAGGACACCAAAAACTAATGCTTTCAAGTAGTTTTTCTTCATATTTTCTTACTATTATTTTGCTATTATTAGTATGATTTATTCAAAACAAATCCAGGCATGCCTCAAACATGTGTTATTATTAAGGATGTAAATTCAATAAACCAGGGGAATTCAGTAAGCCGGGGCATGTAAACTCTAAACATGCGGTAATCCAATACGTTGCAACAAGAAAGGTCATTATCAATTTCCTTTTATTCAAACCGGGAAATGATACGCATGAAAAAGCAAACTGTTACAAAACTATTTTGTCGTAACACAGACTGACATAGGAAAATAGAATTAAATGCGAAATAACTTCTACAATTCGTTTTACAGTTAGACAAACTCAATAAATAAACAGATGAATAATTACATTCATCGGTTAAATTTTAAAATATGCTACTTGTCAACAATGGATTTTAAGATTTGAAGATACGATCTTAACATATGTTAATCATTTTATATAGGAATCCAAAGTTTGTAAGCATGCCTTATAATTAAGAAAGCAGTTCAACATTTAATGATTCATGGTTCATTAAAAATGAATATGATATGCTGGCAAGCAGTATTGTTTTCGAATAGCATTCTCTGAAAGCAGACCATTTGACATTTTGCCTCAAGAAAAAACGCCTTCACCTCATTTCCTTTTTCGTACTCTTCAAAGATCTTAACTTCAATAAAAAAATGATAAAAGTGAATCCTTCTAAAATATTTAATGCCAATAAGAGAACTTATGAAGAAACACCAACCTACAAGTGTTTCTACACCTTTAATTACAAAGGTGATCAAAATGAAACGGATGAATCATTTGGTGAATTAAAATTTTTAAACGATGAATCGTTATCTCCCAGAGAAGCCATTACCTATACACAAGAAGAAGATACACGCATTGTTCTGCTTCCAATTGCAGGGGCCTTAAACTATCGCAACAATACTTCTAAAGAAGAGCTTGTTAAATCAGAACAAATAAAGATCCTGGATATAAAAAAAGGATTACCCTATACCTTTACTAATCCTTTTGAAAAGGAATGGATCAACTACCTGCATATTGGATTTACGATCAACCACCCTTCCTTTAAACATTCGTCCACTGTACAGAATATCCAATTAACAAAAATCAATGAGCTTGTGTGTTTTGATCATCATAGGCAACCGGTTGGTTATATTGGTATGTATCAGGGAAGAAGAGAAGAAAGGTTCACATTAAAAAATGCCGGTCATGGTGTTTTTATTTATGTAATTAACGGTGCTTTTGAAGTACAGGGTCGGTTGCTGGAATACAGAGACGGGTTGAGCCTGTGGGATATGAATGAAATCGGATTTGAAGCATTATCGAATAATGCGATGATCATGCTATTGGAAATAAAATTAAAGTAGAATCTCAACAATCATAAACTTAATAATCATCAATCAAAATTCAACAAATGGAAAGAAAAGATTTCTTAAAAAACGGGTTTGGCTTCTTAGGAATGGCGCTCGTTGCCCCCAGTATTTTAAATTTCGATAATAATGGTGCCTGTTCAGTAACTCGCACAGAAACAGAAGGACCGTTTCCAACAAAGGATCCTGCATCTTTTCTAAAAAAGAATATTATAGGAAACAGAACCGGTATTCCGTTTACTATCGAAATCACTTTAAAAAATGTAAATCAGAATTGTAGTCCGGTAGAAGGAATTATTGTAGATATCTGGCATTGTGATAAAGACGGCTACTATTCCGAATATGGCGGACCCGGTAATCCGTTTCAAACAAAGGATATGAGAAATGAACACTTTTTACGGGGCAGACAAATAACAGACAGTAATGGCTTGGCCTCTTTCACCTCCATTTTTCCGGGTTGGTATCAAGGCCGCGCCACACACATTCATGTTCATGCTTATACCAACAAAGGAAAATCCATTCTGATCACTCAAATTGCTTTTCCGGAAGGTTCCAACAGTGCAGTTGTACAAGTGAATGCTTCTACGGCCAATGGATATACGAAAGGAATGAGAGGATATACTTATAACGCACAGGATGGTGAATTTTCTGATGGGGTAAGCGATGAAATGTCTGTTGTTACAGGAAGTGTGGCCACCGGTTATTTGCTGACACATACCATATTTGTTTCGGCACCTGTGGTAACAACCGGTATTGAAGAAATTAATCCGGAAGGTCAATTTAAACTTGGTACAAACTTTCCTAATCCATTTACTGATGAAACAACAATACCTATCACGCTGTTAAAACCTTCTGATATTAAAATAGAATTATTTGATTTGGAAGGCAGAAAGCTACATGAAATACAGAAAAGCGGCCTGGTGCATGGTCTTCATAAAGTACCTGTCAATGTGGAATCATTGAATCTGGCCAGCGGAAAATATATTTACAGTGTAGAAATCCGTAATGAAAATGGTACGTTTAGACAAGCCAAAACAATGTTAAAAGTGGGGGCCGGACAATAGTTGAAATAAAAAAATAAAAGGAAAGAGGGGCTTTTGCCTCTCTTTCCTTTTATTATGCATACTTCACCTTTATGAAGCACCATCCAGACAGAATATTTTTCCTTTTAGTCGGCAACCTTACTTAAAATATTCCCATCCGGATCCAAAGCTATTTTCCACTCCTCTGTATGGGTTTTCAGTTCAAGTGTGTAAGTTACTTTACTTCCTTCCGTAAGTTTCTTTACATCATCAACCTGATAACCTTTATAATCATTGTTGATTTTGGCAGTAACTTTTTGTGGAAGATCGCTTTTGGAAATTTTTTCTTTATGCCTTACAAGTTTGCCTGTTTTATCATACCATGCGTCATGGTCAGAACCAGTCAAACCTGTTTCAAACTCCACTTTATACATTTCCCCGTCCATTTCCCACTCTATATCATACGCTTTGGGATATGCCTGCTGAAAGCTGTTTACTATCAACGAGGGAACCTGGCTTTGTGGAATGTCTTGTCCGAAAACTGCACTTGTACTGAAAAACAATACAAATGAACAAATTAAAAAATTTCTTTTCATATTTTTTTGATTTTAGATTCTGCTACAAAGTAAATGTACAATTCTGGAAACAAATGGGAATGCTCAGGGTTCATAAATAATTCTGAAAAAAGAGCTGAAGCTTTCTCCGTTTTTGTTTATCGGAACTCCTGTAACGAAACCAACAGCAAGATTTGTATTTAGCTTTATTTTTACTTGCGGACGAACGGTTATTTCAAATTTCCCTTCATTGACTTCCTTATTCAATTCAACACCAATAAAATGTTTGGTTTGTGGAATACTATAATGAAAGGATGTATTGATTTGCCAGTTTACAACAGCACATTTTTCAGCAAAATCATGCTTAATTAAATGACTTGTGTAAATCAACGTATGAAAATTATTTCCCCAGCGCTTGGCGGCAACAAAAAACGGATTGTAAACCGTTCCTGTAAAGAAATTACTTTTACCATAGTTCCTGAAATCTGTAAACCCCCATATTTGTGTATAACCAACAGCCAAAGTGGTTTTGTATTTTGGTGAAACAAAAAACGAATACTGTACCGATAATTTTGAGCATTCCAGTTTATTATTCGGGGCTTCAGTATTGTAACCTGTCTTTTTGAAAAATGAAAAATCGGTTTCGATTTCAAGTCCTAAACGATCGATTGGTGCAAACTCGTATTCTGCAAAAAATGCATATTCATTATAGCTTTTGATGTTTTTAAAATCTGCGCCAACGTTAAATTCTTTTTCTCCTTTTCGTGCACCAAGATCCCTCACCAAATCAAGATAAAGCGGTTCAGTATGCGAAACTTTTTCAGAAACCGCATTGGTATTGCTTGTTTGTGCCTGGCTATTTACAATTGAAACAACTATTGCAGCCAATAAAACAAATCTCCCGGAATAATATTTTTTTATCAAAGTCATGCTGCAAATGAACAGCACGATATTGGAAACAATTTGGAATGGAAAATTTTATTGCAACTAAAATCAATGATTGAATTGTAATTCAAAGCAATGCTTATTGTTTTCATAACGATATGAAACAACAAAGCCATATAAATCTCCAACTGCTTTCACGATCGCCAAACCAAGCCCTGTGCCTGCCTGTTCGGCATCCGATTTATAAAAACGTGTGAATATTTTTTCTGAATTCAAGGATCCTGTTTTTCCTGTATTGCTGATCCTGATTGCATTTTCTGAAATATCAATGGTTACAATTCCATCAGAAACATTATGGAATATTGCATTTCTAATAAGGTTGGAAATGATGATGCCGGCAAGCGAAGCATCCATTCGAACAGATAATTCGGCTGTTTCTGTTGCAGAAATATGTATATTTTTAAATTCTGTAAATTCATCCAGCTCAGTTATGATTTGCTCAACAATTTTATTGATGGAAACTGTTTGATTATCCAAAAACTGTTTGTTTTCAATCTTAGTCAAAAGTAATAACGACTTGTTTAAGCGCACCAATCGATCAATGATCTGCAATATCTCTGCAATGTTTTCAGCCTGTGAGCTTTCCAAATTTCCTTTTTCTATCAACAATTCCAATTTGTTGGTTGCAATGGCCAAAGGTGTTTGCAGTTCGTGCGAAGCGTTACCGATAAACTGCTTTTGTTGTTCATACGTTTCGATACTGTGTTTCAACAATGTATTTACAGCATTTTGTAAGTCGGTAAACTCTTTGGTTTCGGTTTTTATTTCAGGTAACTTTTTGCCGCTTCCAAGTCTGAAATTGTTAAATTGATCCAGTAAATTGTAAAACGGTTTCCATAAGCGTTGTAAGACGATATTGTTGATTATGATAATACTTGCAACTAAAATTAAATACAGCCAAACTGCCTCCCAAAGGAGTTCTTCAATCAAATCATCTTCTTCCACCATTGAATTGATAATGTTCAATTCGTAATAGCGTCCGTTGTTTTCAAAAGCAGTAGTAAGCATACGAACAGGTTCGAGTTCTAATGCGTCATCATCCGCATCCTGCATATACACCAGTGTGTCCATATAATGATCTTTGGCTGATAATGCCTGTGAGCGGCTGATCTCCCGGATAGCGAAAAAATTTTCATCAAATCCGTTTGTATTCAATAACGTTGAATCCGTTTGTACCCTGTAAATGATTTGACGTTTGTAATTTTCCAATCCTTCATCCACACTTTCCTTGATTTCATCAAGCATGTTGAAATAAAAAATAACGGCCCATAAACTGATAATGAACAAAATCGAGAGCGATAAATATTTCAGCGATTGATTAAGAAGTTTCATTTTTCTACCATTTTGTAGCCAATACCATAAATCGCTTCAATTTCAATAGCAGCATTAGCTGACTGTAATTTTTTACGAAGGTTTTTGATCTGGTAATAGATAAAATCAAAATTATCGGCCTGATCAATGTTATCCCCCCACACATGTTCGGCTAAGGCATTTTTTGTAACCAATCGGTTTTTATTGAGAAGGAAATATTTCAGAATATCAAACTCTTTTCTGTTCAGCGGAATATTTTCTCCATCCACTAAAAATTGGCGCTCATTTAGGTCCAGGACAACATTGGTGGTTTCAATGGTATTTTTTCCGTCTAACTTTTTTCTTCGCAAAACAGCCTTTACTCTTGCATTAAGCTCGGCAATATGAAAAGGTTTTGCCAGGTAATCATCTGCACCCAGTTCAAGCCCTGTCAGCTTATCATCCAGGGAGTCTTTAGCAGAAATAATAATCACATTGTCTGCTTTGCCGGATTGTTTTAGTTGTTCCAATAATTGAAATCCGCTTCCACCGGGCAACATGATATCCAGCAGAATACAGTCGTAGTCATAAACGGTGATTTTTTCCGATGCGGAATGAAAATCGCTTGCAGTTTCAACAACAAAATGTTCTTTTGTAAGCGAGGCTGAAATCGCTTTCAATAATTCTTTCTCATCCTCAACTATTAAGATTTTCATAAACGCAAAGATAATTATTGAAATCGGGAAAGAATTGGGAATGACTGTTTTTCTATTACTTTTCGAGAGGGAGAGAGACTCACAGTTTCCATTCTCCACCGTAGCTTTAGCGTAGGAGAAAATATATTAAAAGTTATCAATTATAGTAAAGTATAAGTAGTAAAGTATAAGTAGTAAAATATAACCAGTTTTAGATGCTATTACATTTTCAAAAAATATGACGGAATATTGTTCTTTATGATAAGAGCTATTGATAAAGAAGGTCTAAAACAAATAGGTTTAAGAATTAAGCAACTGCGTAAGGAAAAAGAAATGTCCAAAGAACAAGTGGCATTTTCTGCCAACATCAGTTTAAGCCAAATTTCTAAACTTGAATCCGGTAGGCATAACACTTCCATTTCCTCGATAATTTTCATTTGTAAAGCTTTAAATATTACCATCAGTGATTTTTTTAACGGATTAGATTATCCTGTTCCAGTTATATCTAAAAAGAAGAAGAAATAAATATTCATGTGAAGTAATTGATTACTCCATGATCCGCTAATAATTTTTCGGTAAGCCACATTTAGACCACTCTGCTAATGCTTCTGATCCATACTTATCAGATAATTCCTTAAAAATATTAAGAAATGAAACGTTGGATCTTGGAATTAACTCAACTCAAATACGGAGCCTCTTGCTATTACGTAAAATTTCTTCTGTCCGGTCTACTAAACCTGCCTGAACCTTCAGCAATATTAAGCATTATACTAAAAGAAGTGCGTCGCAATTGGTCTTTTGCTGTACGGTCTACACTTTTGCTTTTGATGATATAGTAGCTTTAACAAAGATGGAAACGCTTCGGTTGAGCTTCTCACGAGGGCTCAAAATTCAAAACGAATGTAGAGAGCGAGAGCGAATCTACGCTCGCTCTGAATTTTATGGTGTCGACGTACGAAAAATCGAACCCTTTAAAGTAGGATATTTTATTATTGTATACCTTAAATGATCTGTAAAAGTGTGAGTGTGAGAGCGAGAGTGGCTTACACTCTAGCTTGCACACAGGCACAAAAAACAGTGTGAATGTGAAATAGCTCTCGCTCTTCACACTCACACTGTTTTTTGTGGAGCCGGAGGGATTCGAACCCTCGTCCAAACAAGGAATTAATAAGCTTTCTACATGTTTAGCAGATATTTGATTGTAGGTATATTCCAGGCAAATCTACAGGCCAAAGAATAAACTTAGCTTCTTTGTTTTCATTGTGAAACGAAGCGGTTCACAACTATATCTTCATTTGTAATGCTTCACTGGAGACGCAGAAGATCAAAGCTTCTCCGGAAACAAAGGCACTTAATACTTGGTATTAAGCAGCCATAGCGTAGTTAGACTCGCCAGATAAAATTTTGAGAGTTAAGATTAACGTGCCATATTCACAACGCACGACATGCTTACTTAAAAATCGCGCTCGCTGTCAAAACCATACGACCCCAGATGTTAAAGACCCAGGAGCAAAGATACGAAATAATCATCCTCACTGCAATACCACCATCTTTTTCACCCATACATTTTTACCGGCTGTAAGTTTAACGGAATAGATTCCTTCTGCCAGGTTTTCTTTTGCACCTATGGTATACTGATATTTTCCGGAAGGCTGAAGTTCGCTGATAATCGTTAACAAACGTCTTCCCAGTGCATCAAACAATTCCAGGTTCACCGGTGATTTATCTTTCAACTCATACATAACGGTTGCATATCCATTGCCTGGGTTCGGATAAATGGTAAAATCACTTACATTATCCGTGCTTGCTATATTCGTGATGGTTGGATCAATCTGAATGGAATCCACCAGTCGGTTGAACAGTATATCATTTCCGCTAGCATCATTTGCTTTTACATGTGTGTACGACAATTCCATTTTTGACAGAACAGAAATGTTTTTTCTAACCTGGAAACGCAAGGTGGCTATTTCCCCCGTATTTTTTGCATTTACTTTTGTAGTTCTTGTAATGGCTCCATACATCCGGGCATCTGGCGCAACTATTTTTTCAAAGAAGAGCATCTTGTCCGATGAACCTGCAGGATAATTTAACCAGCTGTTTGCATAAATCAATTGTTCTGTACCGGGTTCAACAAGCGCGGCATCATAATCCACATCAAAGGCAAACCCGTACAGATCAAGTACAGATTTTGTGATCAGCTGTATATTCACCCATTCACCCGGACCATACACCTGCTTGTCTTTCTGAAAGCCGAGATCTGTGAATGCCGTATTTCTATAGGATGCGGCAGGTCTGGCATGCGTCTTATTAAAATTCAAATGGATGGCCAGTGTATCATCCAGATTGATGGTACCATCACCATTACAGTCGATGTGTTTGATATCTTCTCCATTTGGTTGACTCACTTTCCAGTTCTCCGAGTCGAACCCCATCCAGCTATTGCTTACTTGCGCACGGTGATAACCATTGCTTCCATAAAATAAACCGACCGGAAGCAAATCATCATTTGTTACCTGACGGTCATGGTCCGTATCTCCCGGCCAGGTTTTCCCGGGTAACGGTGTAACAGCTGTTGTATCATAATACCTGGCAATGTATCCATTGTTGCCAACCGCAAATCCGTTTTTACTGTCCAACATGGAAATAGAAGCATAACGGAAGGCAGCATCAATGGACGTTACTTTCTTCCAGGTTGAACCTCCATCCACTGTTTCCCATATGTGCGAAAGAAAGGCTCCATATCCTTTTTTATCACTGAACCAGCGCATATCATAAATAGGATCTCCTGATGCACCTGCAGAGCCCAGGCTGGTATTTCTGGTCCAGGTTGTACCACCGTCTTTTGTTTCCAGATACCATCCATATTCTCCTCCTGCAAAACCCCGCTGAGAATTGATGAATTGTACGGAATTAAGCGGTGCGAAGGTTTCTGCACCATTCATACTAAGCATCCATGTATTTCCGCCATCTGTTGTGCGATAGATCCTTGGACTGGAATAAGAGTACCCGACCGCAAAGCCGCTGTCGGCCGTGACAA
>CAZMRM010000138.1:0-7590 GCA_964568515.1 uncultured Chitinophaga sp.
ATTAGCCAATATGGTAGGCAGGAGGGTAATTGTCCTTGCCCTGAAACGTTCACTAAAATCTTCGGTAAATAACTCGTGGTATTTTTTTTGAAAATCTGCCCATTGTTGATCACGATTTTCGTCAATAGACTTCATCAGGGCCAAGGTGGTAATCCTGGTACGGTCTGAATGCTCAGTAGCCTGAACGGCTATCGATGCAAACAGGAAGCATGAGCGATTTTGGTATGTCTTTGAATTTCCACCTGGTGTTCCTTTTGGAATACCTCCGCCATCATTCGTGGAAGCACCGCGCGCAAGTTCCAACACTCCCTGAACACGCATCTGTGAAAATTGATTTGCGCCTTCGGCTTCATCAAACACTACAGGTAATGCATCTAAATTCATTTTTTGCCGAATACCGGCTTCAGAGGCAACACCCTGAACAGCCAGTGCCGCATCTCCAAGCAACGGCCTAACAATTTTTTCAAGCACCCAGGATTTTCCGGTTCCTGCAGCACCGGTTAACCAAACATGTGGTCTCCAAGACAATGCTCCACATACTGGTGCAATAACGATCCAACCTGCCAACAGAATGGCGCTTACCGGGTTTTCCCAGTTAAGAAGTTTCAATATATCCAATACCTTATTTGAGGTGTGATTGTCGATCGCCTTTTCAGCACTAAGTCCAAGGTCTTCACCTATCTCATATATATACTTCCCTTCATATTCGGTAAGCGCTGTTTCTTTCCCATCTATCAATAAATTGTTGCCGTTATGGATGATAATTTTTTTATTATCCAGCCATGCACCACGCCCCCTTAATCTTCTTTCACTGAAGGTTCCAATCGTACGGCTGATATTTATCAGGTAATTCGCTGCTGAATCAACGGAGAATGCAGCTTTCTTATCAGGGAATGAATTTCTCCACCAATTGAGAGGAGCCAATTGCATTAAATTGTTTTTTGACATGGAAGTTGGCGCCAGACCAATAACTGTTCGGGTAGAATAGCTGTAAAAATGATACACCATGTTTTTACCTTCCTTTTCAGCTCCCAGCAATCTGAAATGTTCTCGCCCCATCAAACGAAACCCTCGTGGATCATCATCTTCAATTGGAGGCTGCACAGGGGGATTGGCCGAAGCCTGGGAAACTGTCTCAACACTAGAAGCATTGTGAACAACCTCCATCTTTGGAGCGCTCTCGGGAAGTTTTTGTGCACCGGCAACTACATTTACCTCCTCAACTATGCTGTTATCTTTGTATGTGAAGGTTCTGCCAGGATATTCAATTGTGTTTGCTGCCACATACTCTTTCGCTTCTTTTTCTGTCCACTCAGCGTCAGCGGCATCCCAATGTTTTTCAGCCCACTCCGGATTAACTATCCATTTCGCACCATCAATAAAATCATTGATGATATCATGGATGGTATGCATAGCTTCAAATCCAGGCGAATCATTGTCGGGCCAGAAAATAACGGTTCTTTTACTGAGAACGGTCCAATCGGTATATTTAACACCAGCGACACCACCTATCCAGGTCACAACATTGGTTAATGGAAAAAATTTCTTTACAGCATCTGCGGTCTTTTCCCCTTCAACAATGATCACATTCGTTGTTGCATTTTTTATAAGCGGATATAATCCATACAGTGGTCGGGGTTTTTCAAAACCCTGAAACCTCCAATATTTTCTGGTTCCATCGGTTGCATAAATAAGCGGTAAAACTTCTTTTTTACCTTTTGGCAGATTGAATCTGCATACATAACCAATTAACTGACCTTCGCCATCCAGGTACTCAAAAGTCATTGCAGGAATACCATACTTGTAATGGTGATACATACCATCAACCCGAGTTGCGGGAATGATTTGTTTCCAAATAACTTCTTTCGCTTTTTTAAATGATTCACGCTTCTCACCGGGAACAACCGCAGCCGTATTGTTTGGATCTGAAAGCTCTTTTAACGCTTCCTGGAATGTTCTTCCTTTTGCAACTAGAAAATCGATCACATCCCCACCAGCTCCACAACCAAAGCATTTGTATATCTTTTTTGATGGCGTAACTGTAAACGAACCCGTACCCTCATCATGGAAGGGACATATACCGACATAATGAATCCCGTCCTTTCGAAGGGGAAGGAAACGCCCGATAACTTCAACGATATCCGTATTCCTCTTAATTTCTTTTATATCGATTTTATCACTCATACAGACATTTATCTTTTTTTCAGATCAATAAAAATTTCCCTTAAGCAAAAGGTGCAATACTTGTAATCAACCGAGTGCATCTTGCCACAAGTATCACAAACACACATCCCCAGGGCAAGCATACCCCTTGTGGTTTGATACACCGGCTGATCGTCTTTACTCCAACCACCAACACATTCTTTTTCTTTAAGGGAGTAAATGGACATTAGAATTATTTTAAACCAATGTTTGCAAAGGATACTTTGCTTTTTGTTTTCTGCACACCAACCAGGATACTTCTTGATATGGTCCACAAGAGGCCATTACTGCATTTAACAATACAGCAATGCGGACTTCGAGTACTTCGATATATCCTGACTTCTAAATTTTCTTCGTTAATTAACTTGTTACACACTTCAGTACCAATCAAACTGAATTGCCTGAAAGCTTCTGTTTTCCTTACTTCCGGAGTATCTAATACCCGACAGTAATTATCTTTGGTTGTCAACATGTTTTTGAGTATTAATGAATTTTATAACTTTTTCCCTGTAAGTCTCTTTGTGACGCGGACTCTTGTTATTGTAAAACCACAAACAATCGCTTACCTTTTTCACTGATATATTCAATCGTCTGGCAATCTCATCTTTTGAAACTCCCATGTGATGGCCGTAATTAACTTTGAATATTAAAAACTGATTTTCAAGCTCATCAAATGGAATATCTTCCGGACTTAATTTTATTACCTTCTCTTTAATGATCTTAAGCATCTGAAAAGGACTTACTATTTTAAGGCTGTTTAAATCAGCACCTAACTTTACTGCACACTCCGTCAAAGCAACGAGTGCCTTATCTAAAATTTCAGCGTTATTCATGTGATTAAGATTTACCTACCCAATGTTTGTGACTTTGCATGCGATCTTGCATTAATTGAGACGTTGATTCAATCGGATGAAACATTTCTTCAATCCATTCATTTTTAACTGAGAGAACATTTCCGTAATCAGTTTTGATTACATTTAAAAAAGAACCAAGCCCTTGCTCGTAGCCGATAATGATAGCATTACCAATATTTCTCCCATCTTTGGTTTTTAAAACTGTGTTTATTGAATATCTTTTATAGGCCATTATGCTTGGTTCCTTTCCAGTTTTCTTGCGTTATACTTTCCTTTTATTTTTTCAACGTAATATCTACCAGGCACTCTGCTCTGACACAGCGCTACATAATGCGTCATAGGGCAACCGAAATACCTGAAACGCGAGCCATTCGTAAATTCGATAGTCAATGCATCAGTGTTATGGGACACCGATTTAATAAACGACCGATATTGAATGGCTTGCGTAGGCATCAGTTAGGGCATATAGAAAGCTTCGTATACTTGTTTAAATAATTTTCCAGCATGTGCTGCATGTGATTCTTCACGGAAAGCAAGGCGGGAACCGACGCCCGTACGCGCGCAGTCGTAAAAGTAATCCGTATCCGAGAAGCCGAAGCCCGCTACAGTCTTGAATACAGGATACCACTTTCTAACATCACCATCAGTGATATCAGGCGGATTGCCTTCATTGTAAGCGGCTACGACTAATTTTAAAATTTCATACGCTTGCGTATCCTTTGAAAGATCTTTAATACCCATTTCAAATTTGAAGCGATCAATTCCGTGATAAGCATAAATTGAATCCAGGCCGTCAATTACATCAAGTATGTTTTTAGATAATTTTGCTTTACCGAAGTTTTCTTCAAGCAATTTTTTAATAGCTGAATTTGCTGATGGATACAGCTCTTTAGCTGTTTTCAAGTCGAGTGTTAATACTTTTTGCATGTGGTTGTGTTGTTTATTTGTTATGTTTTTATTTAGTTACCGCCGTACCAATCTTCGATTGTAGGAGCGTTGTCCTTACTGCGCCTCTTATCATTACTCCATTTTTGATAAGCAATGATAGAGGCTACAATAAGTGTTATGAATATCAAAGCAGCCATGATCCTACTTTTCAATTACATAAAAACCTCTGTAATATTTTTCGAATTTTTTAACAGCATCCAGTAAGCAGCGCTCTTCCAAAAAGCAAAGGCGGGAACCGACGCGCGTAATCGTGAAGAGGGAATAGTAAAGCGAATGCGAGAAGCCGAAGCCCGATGGATGCGACATGTCAAACACCGGTTGTCATTTCTTTTGATTTGAATTCCAGTCAGGAACTTTTCCTTCATTATAAGCAGACACGATCAGTTTTAATGCTTTATAGCACACTTCGTCATGCTCCAAATCAAAAGTATCACCGTCAAATTCAGCAGGCGTAATCCCATGATATGCAAGCACGTCATTGAAATCACCAAGTCGGTCGATGATATCTTTTGCTAAAGCTTTCGCTCCGAAATTTCCTTCAAGTACTTTCTTGAAGGCTGCATCTGCCTGAGGGTACAGGTCACGAGCAGTTTTTAAATCTAGTGTTAGAATTTTTTCCATGTTGTCTGGATTGGTTTTAAAAGGGTTTGGATTGATAATTGGCATGCACGAAAATCCGGGTTGTTGATGTTTATAAATGCTGATAGGACCATTAAACTCAGCGGATGCTTTAGCTAGTTTTTCAAAAGCTTGTTTTAAATCACTGTAGGTGAATCTGCCGGTTCCAGTCTCCTTAGGAGGATTTAGGGTATCAACTTTACCGAATGGTTGATATCCACCTGAAAGGACGTTCCATCCTCTTTTTAAATACATCTCAGTGAGACGATCATTTAGACCGCTCAAGCGATCAAATACAGTTTTGTCGTTGTTGTTCATATTGATTGTGTTTGTTGGTTTCTTTGGTGGTTCTGGCCGTGGCCATAATTGTTGGAATGCTATTGCCATGTTATTTAACTAGGTCGTATTGTTCAATGCGCTTTACGTATCCTGTTTCTTTATCTGTTGTAACTTGAATTCTTTTTCTGTAGCGAAAGCTGGAACCGATTACCATTTGTGCCGTAGCGCGATTATTTTTAAAGCGTGGCGCTCTTTCATTTCGCTTTCTTCTGTTTGGAAATTCACTTGGATACATTCCTACAATTGGATTGGTGACTTGCCCTTTTTCATCGTACTCTTTTACATAAGGTGTGTTCATGGTTGCTGTTTGTTTAATTAGTGGTTGCGTTATTTAACTTTGATAGGCTGAAACTTAAATTACCTTCTTGTGTCGGTCCGGATAAACCATATTAGGTTGCGGATCCCATTTATAAATCTTCTCATGCTGCAGGATTAAAAAGTTCTTCAATTGTGCATTCAAATTCTTCTGACAACACTTCCAGGCATGCATACATCGTAAGCATTTCGCTATTGTCACGCACCCACAACATTACTGTTGGATAAGCCCTTCCTGAAACAGCCATAAGGCGCGGAACTATGTGCTTCTTATATTTAAGTTGCTTTAATATTTCGGCTGATATTTTTCTCATATTTTATATTATATTTGATAAAAATTATTTTTATGGACAAGCACACACTTAAAGAATTGATGCCTTTGATAAAAAAGGTTGCTGAGGCTCATGTACTTTCAGAGGCAGTTCTCAGTGATTATGTAAAGCATGTCATTTCTTTAAAACCCAGCTTAACAGAAGAAGAAGTAATCAAAAGGATCAAAAACAACTTCCAAGAAAACACTGACAATTTTGTTAAGAAGCTTTGTGATGAACTTTACCCACCAGCTTGTCAGAATTAGTTTTTGCCGAATACTCAGGATGACGTGATAGAATGCGTTTTACAGTGTCCGTTCTGTCGTTTCTTTCTTCCTCAGCGACTATAGCCTCGACTAAAACCCGGAAATCATTTTTATTCAGTCCTAAAATTTTCCTCCCTTTCGCAATAATCTTTTCAAGCCGAATGACCGCATCCGGTAACTCCTCAACATGTTTTCTCCAATATGGCTCATATGATGGTTGACTTTCGGAAACAAACCCTTCAGAAAACATTTGAGCATTTTTTCTGATCACCGGGATATGATTGTTATTTTTTAAAATGTTTTTTTTTGCCTTTTTCGTTCCTGTTGTTTTCATGTTGAGAGGATATTTTGCAGGTTTTGTCTAATTTGGGTACTGTTTATAATATATGGTATAATATTTTGTATTATATTTGCAATCATATTTGATAAGGCAAACGTAAAACATTTAAAACAATTTGCAAAGTGTTTTGAATGTATTTTCAAACTTAATTATTAACAATTAAATGTTTATACAATGGAAGACCAAGAAACACAAGGAAGTAGGGTAAGGGCTTTAAGAAAAGCCTACCGACAAAGCCAGACACAATTTGGCTCTTATATTAACCTTTCCCATGTTGCAGTTGGGAATATAGAGATCGGGAAAACCGCAAACCCTCACAAAGGAACTTTGGATAGTATTGTGAAAGTTTTCGGGACAACTCATGAGTGGTTGGCCGATGGAAAAGGCGAAATGTTGCCAAATGGATTAAAAGAATTAAGCCTTGAAATACAAAGTTCTGAGAATCCTTATAAAGATGCTTTAGTTTTGGAGCTAAATGAAAAGGCTAATACCTGGAAGGAGACGGCTATTGATTGGAAGGGTAAATATGAAGATCTTTTTATGCGGTTTAATACACTGCTGGATAAGATGCCAATGGGAAAATCCAAGGCTCTTAATGCTAAAGCAGCGGGTATTTTGGTTAATATGTATGAACCAATCGAATTACTCGAATTAAGAGCCTAAAACTTATATAACTAAGTTTCTGCACAGTTTAATTCATTGAATACCAAGGGTCTTGTAGGCTCAATCCCTACAAGACCACAAAAGGTCAGAGTGAGTGTGAGAGCGAGAGCGAATTCACGCTCACTCTGACCTTTTGTACTTCAAGCAACTGCAGCGTTAGCGGAAGTTGCGAGTCTCACACTCACACTGATTTTTTCCTGAAGCTGCGGTAGCGAAGGCTGCGATACCCGTTCTCACACGCACACTTTCAGTAGGTCATTTAAGTTAAATAATATGATAATATCCTTTATCAAAGGGTTCGACTTTTCGTCTGTGGACTCCACTCCTCATAATATAAAAACCTTGTCTAGCAAGGGTTTTGTTTTTTACTTTCATAGGAAAGTGGAACTATTTCACTTTTATTACATACATATACAAAAAAGCTCAGGTATATAAATTTGGAAAGGCTGTAATTGGATTAGCAGCGCCAATATACCAGTTATACACATTGCTCAGTGAATAAAAGGTTTGTCGACCGAAATACAGGAAATGGCAAGGAGAAAGCTGAGAATGTTGAACAACTCCCAAGATTTGACAGACTTGCAAGTTTCACCATCGAATCGACTTGAGAAATTGAAAGGAAATTTTAAAGAATTTTATTCAATTAGAATTAATAACCAGTGGCGAATAATTTTCAAATGGAATAACGGAAACGCTTACAAAGTTGAAATAATAGATTACCGCTAAACTACTTA
>CAZMRM010000138.1:7600-9420 GCA_964568515.1 uncultured Chitinophaga sp.
AACCATGAAAAAACTAAAAAACATACATCCCGGAGAAATTCTTCAAAAAGAATTTTTAGAACCCTTGGAAATTAGTGCTTACAAACTTTCCAAAGACATAGGAATTTCACAGACTCGCATTTCTGCTATCATAAAAAGAAACAGGCGTATTACCGCAGACACCGCACTTAGGCTTTCTAAATATTTTGGAAACTCTGCGAAATTCTGGCTCGGACTTCAGGATGACTTTGACATCGAAGAAGAGAAAAACGGAAAAAAAGCTGAACTGAACACGATCAAGCAATATACTCGCAACGTTGCATAACAAAATCTGGCGACGTTTGGGTTTCACAAAAGAATTCAGTTCTATTAATGGCTTTTTACCGACTGTACTCCCACTTTGAAAAGTAAATTAAATTCACTATTTTTACTCCTCCTCCCCGAATACTGCGTACAAAACATTAATTCTAAAAACTCGATACATGAAAATTATTTTTCTGAAGGCGCTGGTATGTGTGCTACTATTGGCAGGAAAAGGAACGAAGGCTCAAACACATTATAGCGATTACACTCCTTGTCCTAAACGTATCATTGCCTATTTTGCTTCCTGGGGAGACAGACCGGATAAAGGAAATTATGGAGTCGATCGGATCCCATGGAGCAAACTCACCCATATAAACTATGCATTTGCCACCATTGGAAAAAACAGCAAAATCAAATTGCTGGACTCCAGTGCTGCGATTAAGAATGTGTATCCGGGACAAGATAATGCTTTACCTTATAAAGGACAATTCAATCTGTTTACGGTTTATAAAAAACAATACCCGGCAGTAAAAACATTGATTTCAATTGGGGGATGGTCAGAATCCGGAGGGTTTTATGATATGAGTGCTACTTCACAAGGCAGAGAAACATTTGTAAAAAGTTGTCTGGATTTTTTACATCAGTATGGATTTGACGGGATCGATCTGGATTGGGAATATCCAACCTCTGCTGAGGGTGCTACCAGTCCATTGGATGAAATGATGTATTACAATAAATACAGCAGTGTTGTTTACGGCAATTACTTATCTCTTTTGAAAAGATTAAAACAAAAATTAGATTCCGCAGGAGTAAGCGATAATAAGAAGTATTTGCTTACCATCGCCGCTCCTGCTTCGGGGTGGACACTGAGCGGAATGGAACTGGCCGAGCATTGTAAATACATCGACTTTTTGAATTTAATGACGTATGATTTACACGGAGCATGGAACTCAAATGTGGGTCATCAGGCAGCTTTGTATGCCAGTTATTCTGATCCTGAAACAACGGCTATGGATCAACCGACTTTAAATGTGGATTGGGCTGTAAAGTACTATTCCGGAATCATTCATCCGAGTAAAATTAATATAGGTATACCTTACTATTCACGGGGATGGACAGAAGTTACAGGTGGAACGAATGGTTTGTGGGGACAAAGTCCTAAACTAACGCATACCTATACGTATAATGTGGATGGTACGGTTTATACCAAAAATTTACCCATTGGTAAAGGAGCAGGTGGTATGGATGGAATATGGAATGATCCTGCACGAGCTAATCCGTTATGGCATGTACTTAATCTTCTGGCAAATCCCGGAACAGCCACTTACGACTACTTAAAAGATACCCCCTTGGCCGGCCCGCAAACCGGTTTAAGTGGTTATACAAGACACTTCGATAATACAACCAAATCGGTTTATGTTTGGAATGCCGGTAAAAAAACATTTTTCACCTATGAAGATACGGCAAGTTTGCGCTATAAGCTGGATTATATAGTAAAATGGGGCTTGGGCGGGATGATGTTTTGGGAATTAAGCGGC
>CAZMRM010000139.1:0-9392 GCA_964568515.1 uncultured Chitinophaga sp.
GTCGGTGCGATAATCCAAAAGTTGTTCTGTCTGCCCTTCCAAATATTGTAGGTGATCTTGTAAAAAATGCTCCAACAGTTTGTTTATCATTAATATGATAATGTCCACTGATCCCTCTTCCGGACGAAGTTAATCCAATAGCACCGGTCGACGCAACATTACCAATCTGAATATCTCCTCTTTTCTCATAGTAACCTATAAACCATGAAGAATTATTTTGTAGAAAATCATTATTGTAAGTATACATGGAATAGTTTAACTGGCTAAAATAAATAAGGTTGGCACCATTGTCCAGCATTGTGTTCCCCTTTAGAACCAGGTTCATAATCGGTTGATTTCCCAAGACATTAAAAATATTTGCATCAACAATTAAAGGAACAACAGATGCACCATAAGGATTTACTTTTTTTTGATTGCTTAATCTTATAAAGTCTATTTTTTTGCCTGTGGTAAAAATTTTTTTTGAGGCCTGTTTGGATTCAGTTGTTTTAGCAAACAATGTAAACTTTCTTTCCTCTGTACTGGATTTTGGGATGTAACTTTCATTATCAATCATTCTAAAATTCCGTCTTCCGTCAAAATAGCTCATTCTAAAAAACATGGAAGTATCGCTTTGAGGAGCAACATTAAAATCAAAAAATTTTCTGCTCAAAATTTTCCCTGTAGTGTCCTGAAGTACGATATTTCTTCCAATTTCACTTAAAGTCAAAAGGATATCCTGGTTTTCATTTCCCTGGTTAAAAATATTTAAACCGAAATCAATACTTTTTTCATTATTCAAAAAATAAATGCGTTCCCGTGGCAAAACAGATAGTTCCCATTTTACAACTTTTTGAGTGGAGGCAAAAAACATATCGCTTCCAAGCTGTTTTCCATCCTCATTTGTCAGAAAAGCATTAATCAGGTAAGA
The DNA here is from genome assembly GCA_964568515.1 of uncultured Chitinophaga sp. Lineage (GTDB taxonomy): Bacteria > Bacteroidota > Bacteroidia > 2-12-FULL-35-15 > 2-12-FULL-35-15 > 2-12-FULL-35-15. The sequence continues at coordinate 911 of CAZMRM010000139.1, forward strand.
CATATTTCCTTTAAATTCTGTACCGGGTATAACTCTAACCGGGAGAAAAAGTGTATCGCCTGGTTTTGTTTCATACAACTTATTTGTATTGATGAGTGACTTCCATTTAAGTGGATGCGTAATGTCAATATAAAATGCCATCGGTTTATCGCTGGCATTTACAATTTTAAGCACGTTTGACACGATTTCACTTTTTTTCAATTCAATTTCTTTCTGCATAAACTCCACTATAAGAGCTCTTTTAGCAAAAGAGGTTGTTTTCGCTACAGGTGAAGGAGTAGATACCGGCGTATTAACAGTTTGAGGTGCCGGAATGGTTGTATTTGTACCTGGTGCATTTACAGGTACAACTGTGGAATCAGCAGTTGATGGTTGTTCGGAAGCCGGTGTTGATGTAGGTGCGGTAACGGGAATCTGTGCAGGAGGTGTTGTGGCAGGAGGTGTTTGGGCAACTAAAAGCATGGATGGAACAAGTAAAGCGAACACTAATGAGAATGTCCTCAACAAGTATTTTAGAAAATATGGTTTCGTACTTATTCTCATCTTCATTAATTATTCCTCAACGAGGCAAAATTTTATATTTAATGAATACATACCGGCTGCATATGTCAAACCCGGTACAATTCGATAATCCACGGTAAAACTAAATTCATTGTAATTTGTTAAATAAGATCCTGCGCCATTTACGTTTGGAGCACATGATCCGGCAGCATTCAAAGTAACATCATTAATTATATCAATGAATGCCCCGTTAGCAGGTATAAAATTCTGATATATTCCACTATTAATAGGCGTATTGCATCCATTGTAAATTTTAACCTGAATCAGATCCAGAGTAGGTTTTAAACCTGAAATACTGTAGGGCAAAGAAGTTTCCCATTCATTTATGGGTGTTGCTCCTCCATTATTATCGATGTACATCCTTAATGCCCATTTACAGGAGATATCGTTTGCTAATACTTTTAAGCGTAATAAAGTGGCTCCACTTAAAGTGATTCCTCCATTATATTTACTAAAATTGTCGAATGTAAAATCAATGTTACCAGGAGTACTGCGAATAAGTTCACTGAATGGTATGCCTTGACAATGAGCTGAGGCAGGAGGGCCACATTGAGAAAAAGAAGTGATGGATTTAAAGATAAAGAAAATGCAACCAATTACTCTTAATCCAGAATAAATTAAACGTTCTAAAAATCGGGTCTTTAGTTCCATTAATGCAGATTATATAAAAATTAAGTTCCAATGAATCATAATCCCCTCTATCCTTATTAAAATTGATTGCACTTATATAAGTCTTCCCAATCTTCATGAAACGCTATTTTATAAGAATCAAAATAAGGGTTATTTAGAATAACCCTTATTTTGATGAAACTTTTATTCAAATTATTATTGGTTCTCTAACAATACGTATTTAACGTTCATTGTGTAGACACCAGGTTGAGCATAAGAACCTGCACCGCCAACAGTTACTAAGTCAAGGGGTGTACCAGCGTTATCACCAGCTGCAGGGAAAATTGCAGGTAAACCTGGAATGATACGGTAATCAATAGTGTAGTAATAAATACTTGTTGTAGCACCACCAACGTTAGTTAAATAACTTCCGCCTGCTGCAAAGTCAGTTGCTGCATTGTGACCTTGGATGAATTTTTCACCAGCTCCCGGAAGAACATAAGGTGTAGTAGAAGCATAGATGTTATTTTGTCCTTGTACCAAAGTTGAAGTAGGAGCAAAAGCTGAACTATAATCTACTTCAGCACCGGTAGCACCTGCTACACCAGCATTCGCTACGTTTTGGTGAAGCTCCAATAATTCAAGAGGTAAATCTCTTACAGCCAAAGGATCAGTTCCTGCGCCATAGGTCATCGGGTTATCCCAGAATAAACCATTAGTAGAAGTACCTACAACATATAAGTCCCAGTTAACTGTTGAACTTACTGTAAGAATAGTTGCACCATACTTGGTGATACCACCATAGTAGTCAGACATGTCATCAAACACAAAACTAACTTGGTCAGAAGTGTTCATGTTTAATTGTAAAATGGGCTGAAGATCCATTGTTACAGTTACGTTTTTTTCATCTTGTAATTGTGCAAACGAATTCGTTGTACAAAACAAAGCGCCAGCGAAGGCTAAAGCATAGATTGATTTTTTCATGTTTTATTTAGTTTAGAGATTAATAATTTATTCTTGTTTATTTTATTTATTATTTTTTGTGGGTTATACTTCTATTTAGCGGAAGTGTTACGCTTTATTAAATATTTATACGCTGTAAAATATTTAATCTTTCAATATCTTTTCTTTGAGCTTTTCCTTTCAAAATTTAAGTATATATGAATTTTTTATCTGTATATTATTTAGGGATGGTAAACTCTAATTCCATTGCTTCTATAGATTCTTTGCTTCCAAAGTCCAGAATACCTATGGCTGAATAGTTTCCCGGTTCTATTTTTTCGGGTAATGGATACAGAAAATCTCTGTGAAATCCAGGAAGAATAGTGTATTGTCTGATAGGAAGACGTTCCTGCTTACCAGTGGCTTTATTTGTTAATTCAACATAAGAGGAGCAAAATCCGATTCCATCACCAGTGTTAAGTACTTCCATTGTCAACCCTTTGGTTGGCTTGGCAACTTTTGCATCTTTGTCTTTTGAAGATGCAGCATTCTTTTTAGTTGTATTTATTTTTGTACCATCATCATAAACAAAATTCTTTATTTCAACACTTGTCATTTTTACGTCTGGAGGATTCTGATAGATGTATACACCAAAACCAAAACTTGGTGTTATACCCAGTGCAATACTTTTACCACCAGCTTTATTTGCATCAAGTGCCGCACGATCAATTACCTGGTCAATCATCAAAATTGTCCATGCTGCAATATTGGCTGTATCCGAATTTGGAACATCTATCGTCACTGTTATTGTTTTACTTTCACCTGGATTTAATTCAAAGTAAGAAGGTGAAACAGTAATCCATTTTGATAAAGCATATTTGGATTCAGTTGGTTTAATACCTTTGGGTTTACCATCACGTCCCATAACGAAATCTGAAAAGCCAGTTTGAAATTTAAATAGCTTTTTTGCATCATTTGTAATTTTAACTTGTTTTGTTGAAGAAGCTCCTGGTTTGGTATTAAACCTTAATGAGGATGGTGTCACTGAAATACCTGTTGAAGGTTCAGAATTTGAAGGATCAGGTTTAGCAGGTTCTGATGTGTTTTGTTGTGCTAGTAGTGCTAATGGAAAAATAATTGTCAAAAAGAGAGTAACTATTTTTTTCATATAGATTTGTTTATTATATAGTTTATAATATTAACGTGTTATTATTTTCGTTTGTGGGGATGACATAATTCGGTAAGCGGTAATTCTTAAAAGTGGTCTTGTTACGAAAACAATTTTAATTTGTTTCAACTAATTATAAAAATTCCTTTTTTTAATTTATTTCAAAATAATTGCTTACGGAGGATGTGATACGGAGGGATTATAAAATGGTTTCAGAAAAAATTTCAGTTATTTATTTTGCTGCCGAAATTCTTGATTGATTTTTAGTACCTTATTTTATGAGTTATATCCATAATTTATGACTATTTGCCCGTTTAAAACTGAGCTAAAATTTGATTTTTCCAAAGTTTATCTGCTTTTTCAATGAGAATGGAGTCGCATGAATTAAAAACGGAAAATTCAGTTATTCTTTCAGAAAATGCCTTATTAAAATCTTCATCATCTATGACATCTTTATCAAAATGCACAGATTTTAAATAAAAAATTTTTGACTTTCGATCCGCTTTGGGATCAAAGCGACCAATAAACTTACCTTTGTATAATACAGGAAGGCTCCAATATCCATATTTCCGCTTGGATGAAGGCAAGTAACATTCGATATTAAAATCGAACCCGAATAAATTATTCAATCGTTTCCGCTGAATCAATGCATTATCGAAAGGAGACAAGATATGAAGATTGGTGTTTGGATTATTATTAAAAAAATTGTTTTCTATAATGTTCAATATTTTCAATTTTTCAGCAGTGGTAATATAAACCTCTTTCAATGTCTCTATTTCCAATTCCATCAACTCACCGCTCTTTATCATGCTTCTCACCTTTTTGGAAATTTCTTCCTTTAAGCCTTTACGCAAATACCCTACTTCATTTTCCGTAACAATACCATAAGCCGTGATCGCTCTTTTTATAAGATATTCTGTAAATTCGCTTTTCGAGGGGAAAGAAGTATCAACGTTTTTTGGCAATACTCTTTCTGTTAAATCGTATACTTTTTGAAAATTTTGCCTTTTCGATATCATTAGCTTGCCTTCCATAAAAAGCTGCTCTAATGCTTGTTTAGCAGGTTTCCAATTATACCAGTTACCCGGTATGCTTCTTTTGAATTCAAAATCTTTTGATTGAAGAGCCCCTTCAGCCTTTATACGATCCAAAACATACTTATTGATTTTTTTATCCTGTGGAAACCAATGGGATTTCCCTTCTGCATAAAGCCGTTTACGAGGTAATGAAAAACGAAAATCAGACATTGGTAAGTAAGAAGCCGCATGACTCCAATATTCAAATATACTATGGTCAATTTCTAATAACTGATACAGATAATGTTCTTTATAACCCGGCAAACGACTCCAAATGGTATGATGATGGGATCTCGACACAACATTGAGTGTATCGATCTGCAGGTATCCTAATTGATGTATTATGGATAATACCCCCTTCTTTCCTCTTGGAAATACGGTATTAATGAGTCCTTGCTCTTTAAGAAGAAGTAATTGAGCTTCTTTTAATGATATTTTAAGTCTGGAATTTACCGCTTTCAAATTAGGGAAAAATTAAGTGTTTGATGGTTTTAAATTAATAATTTTCGTTATTTTAGTAGTTAATTATATTTAATTTAAGCACTAAAATTTAATTTCATATGATCAAACATCTCGTTCTCGGCTTTTTAATTTTAGTTACTGCAGGAGTAGTTGCACAAGATTTAACCGCTACACAAAGCATTCCTTCCGCAGCTGCGCCAGGATCAAGTTTTATGGTTGAAATAAACATAAACAGAGGCAGTATTAATGGCTTTATGAAATTCTTCCAGGAACTTCCTGCAGGTTTTACGGCTACTGAAGTTGATAGTAAAGGTGGTAGCTTTTCTTTTGCCGATAACGGTGCTAAAGTAGTATGGATTGCTCCTCCGAATGAAACGACATATACCATCACTTACAAAGTGAATGTTCCTGCAGATGCGTCAGGCACTAAAACATTGAATGCTAAATTTTCCTATATTAACAACAATGAACGCAAAATTTTTGAGTTTGAACCTAAAAATATCACAATTGGAGGAGATGCAGGTGCTTCTGTTTCCACAAGTACACCAGCAGTAAAAGCTTCTCAAACCAGTACCCAACCGGCTAAAAATATAGCCCCGCCAGACAAAACCGGTACTACGGCTACCATCGAAAAATCAACAACACCAGCAGAAACAACAACTCCGGTGGTCGCTCAGAAAAAAGAAGTTCCTTCAGTAACTCCGGCTGCAACCAACACAACATCTGCATCAGCAAAAACATACCGTGTGCAAATCGGTGCGTTTTCTGCCAAACCCAAACTAGGCGAAGTTGCCGATATCACGACTATTGTTTTACCAAATGGTATTACCAAATATTTTAGCGGTAATTTCACCACACTGGAAGAAGCCAATAAAAGAAAAGAGGAAGTTACAAAAAAAGGATTTCCTGGTGCTTTTGTTGTTGCTTTTGAAAACGGTAAAATTGCAAAATAAGCCAGTACATATTGCTTATTCTATAAACCGATCTTTTTTGCTTCTTCTTTTTTCAAAGACTCCTTATTGATCATGATCGATGTGGTTTTGTATTTTAAATACGCTTCAGAAACATAGAAATATCCGCCACATTCATTTTTAAGCGTTCCCCAGGAATTCTTAACAACATAGTATTTCGTACCATTCTGATCCTTTGCAATTCCAACAATATGCATCCCATGATCATCCGTAGTCTCAAAATTATCAAATGCCTTTTGACGTATCGCCTGTGTAATTTCCATTTGTTTACCAGGATTATTAATAACAGAATCTATTTTCTCTTTTTTCACACTGCTCCATTCAATATTCGGTACAATGGCTACGCCGTCTTTAAATGAAAAACCGGTTTCGCCAACATCTGCTCCCCAGGCAACCGAGTAGCCATTCATGATGGAATTGTCGATAATGTCTACGAACTCGCCGAGGGGTACATTGTACATTTCTCTCCATTGCCAGTTATCCGGTATTTCCAAAGCAAATTTCGTATAAAACGGATGATGTGTAAATGACGTGATTTCAATATAGTTTTCATAATTGATTCCCAGAGATGCGGCGTATGATTGCGGTGTATATTGTTTTCCATTGAATTCAAAACTCTCAGGCAATTTTCCAAGGTATGCATCCAATGTTGCATCAACAGCTTTATACCAGCCATCTGCAACAACATCTTTTTTTATAACTTCTTTAACCATTGCTGCTAATACACGATCCATTTGATCATGATTGATTTCCTTTTCTCCATTTGGCAATCCGCTGTATACGGATTGAGGAACTATCCCGTATTTTTTCATAACATATATTACATCATGAAAAGCTCCACCGGCAGCAAAGGAAATATTTCCATGCATACGTACATATTTTTCAGCTTTATCCAAATAAGTATGATGAACTACAAACATTTCCGAAAAGTTAACGCTTGGTTTTCCCATACGCAATAATTCTGATTCAATAAACGAAAGCGAAGAGAATGACCAACACGTACTTGATTTTGCTTGATTTTGAACAGGCGTTGCCTCCAGGTTTTTTACGATTGTAAATCTATAATTACCATCTTTTTTATTTTTTATTTCCTGTGCAAAAGTCGAAGAGGCAATAGTAATAATAAGCGCAACAATAATATTTTTTTTATTCATGAGAAAGTAAAAGTATTTGTTGAACTAAATTTCCTGAAAAAAAATAGTCCTTCTTTCTAAATTCGGATAAATGGTCAAATACAGGTACTATTGGGGATAAGCGAGGTTGTATACGCTAACAGATGATCCTGAGAATATTCTTAAATTAAAATTTGTTATGCCTGCGCTGTTGGTCCACCAAAATTCAGCGGCAATGCATTAGGCATGTCCGTATCCTTTATTGCCCCATGTGTTTGTTCAAATTTGGTGATGTTATCCTTCAACGCTTTCATCAGGCGTTTGGCATGCTGAGGTGTCAGGACTATGCGTGACTTTACTTTTGCTTTTGGTACACCAGGCATCAATTTTATGAAATCAATTACAAATTCGGAATTCGAATGAGTAATGATTGCCAGATTGGAATAGGTTCCTTCTGCTATTTCCTCGCTTAATTCAATGTTCAGTTGATTTTGATTTTGCTCTTCCATATCGTTTTTTTTATAAAGTTACTATTTATGCTGAATATAAAAAAGGGACAAGTTAAATGCTTGTCCCTTTTAATTCAACAAAATTTATAATTTATTAGGCTTCTTCTTCCAATGCTTCTTTTTTGGAAGCCAATAAGCGGTCGTATTCTTCCTGAGAACCAACGATCATCTTCTCGTATGCTCTCAAACCTGTACCTGCTGGGATTAAATGACCAACGATTACATTTTCTTTTAATCCTGACAAGTCATCGATTTTACCGCTCACAGCAGCTTCATTCAATACTTTGGTTGTTTCCTGGAAGGAAGCAGCGCTCATGAAACTATTTGTTTGCAAAGACGCACGTGTAATACCTTGTAATACCTGGCTGGACGTAGCCGGAATTGCTTCGCGTGCTTCGATCGCTTTCATATCCCGACGTTTAAGTGATGAATTCTCATCTCTCAGTTTGCGTGCGGTAATGATCTGACCAGTTTTATAAAGTGTAGAATCACCAGCATCCAGCACCACAACTTTTCCATACAAATTATCGTTTTCTGCCATGAATTCAGCCTTGTTTACAAGTTGTTTTTCAAGGAAGATGGTATCTCCGGCTTCAATGATCTCTACTTTACGCATCATCTGGCGAACAATAACTTCAAAATGTTTATCATTGATCTTCACACCTTGTAAACGGTATACTTCCTGTACCTCATTTACAAGATATTCCTGAACGGCTGTGGGGCCTTTAATAGCAAGAATATCACTTGGTGTGATCGCTCCATCGGATAAAGGCTCACCTGCTTTGATAAAATCGTTTTCCTGAACAAGAATGTGTTTTGATAACTGAACAAGATATGTTTTTCTATCACCGGTTCTGGATTCAACATGTACCTCACGGTTACCACGTTTGATTTTACCGAAGGATACGATACCATCGATCTCAGAAACCACAGCCGGGTTACTCGGATTACGTGCTTCAAACAACTCTGTAACACGTGGCAAACCACCCGTAATGTCACCTGTCTTACCGGAAGAACGCGGAATTTTCACAAGAATCTGACCGGCTTCGATTTTAGCACTGTCATTTACAAT
>CAZMRM010000140.1:0-7786 GCA_964568515.1 uncultured Chitinophaga sp.
AAAAGACTCCATACTCAGATCAATGGCTGCTCCGATGTTTGTTCCTTGTGTGGTGATCATTTCCGGATTAATGCTTTCCAGGAAAAGTTTAGAGGCTGAATAATCGGTTGTTATCGGTAATTGAACATAAGCCTCTCCGGCAAAAATGATAATTCCAAGACGATCTCCATTCAGTTTATCAATTAACTTCGAAATGGCCATTTTGGCCTTTTCCAAACGATTCGGACTTAAATCGTTTGCCCGCATACTGTTGGACACATCAAGACAAATAATCAAATCAATGCCCGTTCGCTTTACATTTTCGAGTCGTGTACCAATCTGTGGATTTACAATTCCAATGATTAAAAAGCCAAAAGCAATAATGAACAAAAGAAATTTAGCAAAGCGTTTGTTAACAGAAATATCGGGCATTAATTTTCTAATGACACCGTATTCTCCGTATGCCCGCATGGTCTTTTTCCTCCAATTAACCGTTGACCAGTATAAAAGAAGGAACAACGGTATAAGGATGAGTGCCGCTAAAAAATATTTATTTTCTAATTGAAACATATTTATGGAATACTTCTGTAAACATTATTTTTTAATAAAAACTCTGTTAATAATAATAAAGCAGCTAAAAGGGCAAACGGTAAAAAATGTTCAGCTTTGTTGGTGAAATTTTTTTCTTCAAAAATTGTTTTTTCCATCCGGTCAATTTCTTTATAAACTTCCTTTAACTTACTGTTATCTGTTGCTCTGAAATATTTTCCGCCGGTCATATTCGCAATTTCTCCTAATGTTTTATCATCAATGTCAACATCAACATACACATATTCCAGCGTTCCATCCGGATAAATTCCGCCTGTAGGCGATAATGCCTTCCCCATTGTACCTACACCAACTGTATATACACGGACACCAAATGCTTTAGCTATTTCCGCTGCAGTAATAGGTGGAACAGACCCCTGGTTGTTAACACCATCTGTTAATAGGATCACCACTTTGCTTTTTGCTTTACTATCTTTTACACGTGCTACTGCTGTTGCGAGTCCGTCGCCAATTGCAGTTCCATCCTTCACCATTCCGGTATGAATTCCGGAGAATAAATTTTTAATAACCGCATGATCGCTTGTTAAAGGGCATTGGGTAAAACTTTCACCACTGAATATGACCAGTCCGATTCGGTCATTAGGGCGGCTGTCAATAAATTCTACTGCTATTTCTTTGGCTGCTTCCAGGCGATCTGGTTTGAAATCCTTTGCAAGCATACTGGTGGAAATATCCAATGAAAGAACAATATCAATCCCTTCTGTTTTTATATCCTTCCAGCTTGATCTGGATTGCGGACGTGCAAGTATCACAATGATCAGAATAAGAGCCAGGATACGCAGTACAAAAATACTGTGACGCATTCGGGTCTTTAAACTTGGTTTAAGCCCTTCAAATCCAGAGGTAGTAGATACCTTTATTTCCGCATGATACGTCTTGTTTTTCAAAAGATACCACGCAACAAGCACAGGAATTACCAGCAACAGCAAGAGTAATTCTTTATTTGCAAATGTTATATCGGTAAAAAAATTAAACATTCCTTAAAGTATACATTGTTTATTCATTTTTAACGGATGATGGAGCATATGCCTCTTCTTCTCTCTTTGTACCGTTTATAAAATAAATCGCATTGTTCATGCTTTCTTCATTTTCCGCAGGTAAAGGTTGTTCTTTTGCAAATTTTACAAGGTCGCCCAATAATAACAGCCGCCGTAAGCGTTCTTTACTTTCTGCATCAATGGCAACATTTCTGAAGCCATATAAAATTTCTTCTGTTGTTTGTTCCAAAGCTTGTATCCTGAATCTTGCCTCAATGTATTCACGTACAATATCTGTCAACACAATGTGATACTGCTTTAATTTCCCTTCCTGCCACAATTTTTCATTTTTCAATTTTTCAAGCTTTTCCAATGCGAGGATGTGAGGCGGGATCTGAATTACTTTTTCAATTACAACAGGTACCGGCTTTTTACGTGATTTTAATATAAAATAAATAAGTAAACAGAAAATAAGGATACCCAGAAGTACACCACCGACCAGGAGTTTATGATCTTTTAACCAATCCACCCAGCTGTAGTTCGCTGAATAAGGTTGCTTAATATCTTTAATAGCAAGGGTGGTATCTACGGCAACGGTTGAAACAGTTAGTAAGAGAGCATCTGTGTAAACTCCTGCAGTATCTTTATTAACGATAAATTTAAAAGGTGGCATTGCCCAATAACCCGAATCAAAAGAAGTCAGGTAAAGGGTTTTTGTTTGCTGAAAAGTAAAAGGATCATCCTTGTCAGGAATAATAGTGTCAATTTTTGTCTGTCTTACCACATCTATCTCTTTACGTAGCGTATCTTTAATTTCCGGCCACTGAATAATAATCCGGTCATTTGTATTGACCTTATACTCTATACTAAGTGTTAGTTTCGTTTGTTGCCCGATTAGGATAGAAGAGCTGTCGAGTGTAGCTTTTACTTTAATATCCTGGTTGGTTTCCTGGGCCGATGCCTGAAAAAAACAAGCGCAACAAAACAGCATGATCAGTTGGATTCCGTACAGATGTTTTGTAAAATATGTGAATGCTTTTCTCATGATAGTTTATGCTTCCCTGCTAATGCTATTTAGATTCTCGTTTTTTGAACAAATTCATTAATGGTTGTATATAGGAATCGGAAGTGCAGATGTTCGCTGAGTCAACACCACTTTTATTGAATATTTCTTTTAAATAAGCTTCTCTTCTTTTTGCAGCAGCAGCAAACTGATTTCTTACATTTTTATCAGTTGTATCCACCCATTTGATCTGCTCTGTCTCTGAGTCCATCATTTTTACTATTCCAATATTGGGTAATTCCTGCTCACGTTTATCGTAGATCCGCAAGGCAACAAGATCATGTTTTTTATTTGCAATTTTTAATGCATCCGTAAAATCACCTGACATAAAATCGGAAATGATAAAAGCAACACTTCGTTTTTTGATCACATTGGTTAAATACCGGAGTGCCTGGCGGATGTCCGTTTTCTTGTGCTCTGGTTCAAATTCGATAAGATCACGTATGATTCTTAAAATATGGGCCTTTCCTTTTTTGGGTGGAATAAATTTTTCAATTTTATCTGTAAAAAAAACAACACCTATTTTATCATTATTCTGTATGGCAGAAAAAGAAAGCACAGCACATAATTCGGTAATTAATTCTTGCTTTAGTTGTTTTTGAGTTCCAAATTCTCCGGAAGCACTGATATCAACCAGCAACATGACAGTCATTTCTCTTTCTTCCTGAAAAACTTTTACGTATGGGCTATTAAAACGTGCAGTAACATTCCAGTCAATTGAACGAATATCGTCTCCTGCCTGATATTCCCGGACCTCGCTGAAAGTCATACCGCGTCCTTTAAAAGCACTATGGTATTCACCGGAAAAGATGTGGTTGGACAATCCCCGGGTCTTTATCTCAATTTTTCTTACTTTCTTTAATAATGCACTTGTTTCCATCGCATGGGCCGAAGTCTTTTTATAAGCCTGTGATAGCCTGTGTACTTCAGTAATTAATCTCGTTAACTGATAAGTAAAAATTGTTTATGATAAGGTTTCATAGGAGAATTTAGAAAATGAAACCCTATTATCAAGGTACTTCAACTGTATTCAGAATTTCATTGATGATCATTTCTGTGGTAATGCTTTCAGCTTCGGCCTCATATGTCAGACCGATACGATGACGCAATACATCTGTACAGATGGCGCGTATATCCTCTGGAATAACGTATCCCCTGCGTTTAATAAATGCATAAGCTTTAGCTGCCATAGCAAGATTGATACTTGCACGCGGAGAACCACCAAAATTAATTAATCCTTCAAATTTATTCAGTTTGTATTCTCCCGGAAAACGTGTGGCAAAAACGATATCGATGATGTATTTCTCGATCTTTTCATCCATATACACATCTTTTACAACTTTACGTGCTCTGATAATGTCATCTGTGGTCAGAACAGCATTAACAGTTGCTGCTTCCTGTGCAAGATTCTGACGAATGATTTTGCGCTCATCTTCCTTGCTTGGATAACTAACTACGAGTTTCAGCATGAAACGATCCACTTGCGCTTCTGGTAAAGGATAAGTTCCTTCTTGCTCAACAGGGTTTTGTGTGGCAAGCACTAAAAAAGGATTTGGTAATTTAAATGTTTGATCCCCGATGGTTACCTGTTTTTCTTGCATAGCCTCTAATAAGGCACTTTGAACTTTTGCCGGAGCACGGTTGATCTCATCGGCTAAAATAAAATTCGAAAAAATAGGTCCTTGTTTTACAGAAAATTCTTCTTTCTTCTGATTATAAATCATGGTTCCGATCAAATCGGCGGGAAGCAAATCAGGAGTAAACTGAATACGGCTAAAATTCGCATGGATTGTTGAAGCCAAGGATTTAATCGCTAATGTCTTTGCTAAACCAGGAACACCTTCCAATAAAATATGTCCGTTTGATAATAAACCAATCAGTAAACGCTCTACCATGTATTTTTGGCCAACAATTACTTTGTCCATTTCCATAGTAAGTAAATCTACAAATGCGCTGTCTCGTTGAATGCGCTCATTTAGTTCTTTTATATCCGTCATTTTTTTTTGGTTGATAAATGTAAAATTTGCATTTTAGGGCGGAACAAAAATAAACAGAAAAGCAGTATTTACAAGTCCTTTTCGCTGTTAAAATTTGTTAAGGGTCTCGCTTGTTTCTTTCGCTCATTTCTCTATAGTTTTTTTACCTTTGCAAACAGTGGTTTTCAAATGAATCACTAAAAGATGGATAAAGAAGTACAGCGTTATTTTATTCAATTGTCATACGAAGGAACTGCCTATCACGGCTGGCAGATACAGGAGAATACATTTCGTACCATTCAGCAAGTGATCAATGAAATGTTATCCAGGTTGCTCAACGAACCTGTATTTGTTACAGGCTGCGGACGCACCGATACAGGTGTACACGCAAAAGAATACTATGCACATTTTGATTGTACCGTGGATCTGAAAGCAGAAGAAACAAAATGGATTTTTAAATTTAATCACGCACTTCCTCCGGATATTGCCATTCAAAGGATCATTCGCGTTCAGAAAAAAGCAAATGCCCGTTTTGACGCCATTGCACGTACCTATGAGTATCATATGCACAGCAAAAAAAATCCTTTCTTAATTAATAAATCGTATTTCATTTATTTTAATCTCGATCTCGATAAAATGAATGAAGCAGCGAATTTACTTTTTCAATACAGCGATTTCTCTTCTTTCGCTAAAAGTAATACTCAAAATTTTACAAACAACTGTAAAATGTATAAAGCGGTGTGGGAAGAAAAAGAAGACCGTCTCATTTTTACTATCTCTGCTGACCGCTTTTTGCGGAACATGGTAAGAGCAATTGTCGGAACGCTCATTAGCATAGGCAAAGGGAAAGTTTCCATTGAAGAATTTAAAGAAATCATTGAAAAGAAAAACCGCTCCCGCGCAGGATTGTCTGTTCCTGCTTGCGGACTATATTTAACAAAAGTAAATTATCCAACAAACTATTTCAATGAGTAAACAAAATAAAAAAAACATTACCGGTAAAGCTGTCGATTTTGTGATACTCAAAAGAATATTTAAATACGTAAAACCGTATAAAAACAATTTCTACTTTGCAGTGTTTACAACCATTACATTAGCGATGCTTTCTCCCATTCGCCCTTATCTGATAAAATATACATTGGATACTTATGTGACTGCCGGTAATACACACATGTTGTTTTTAATGACAATGGTGTTGATCGCCTTACTGATCATAGAAGCGGTTGTGCAGTTTGGGGATGCTTACTTAACAAACAAGCTTGGACAAAGCATCATTAAAGATTTGCGTATTCAATTATACAAACATATTTTGAACCTTCGTTTGAAATATTATGATCAAACGCCTATTGGAACACTTGTTACGAGGGCCGTTTCTGACATAGAAGTTATTGCAGACATTTTTTCGGAAGGCTTGATTGTAATCATTGGAGACATTCTTAAACTGCTGGTGATACTGGGAGTAATGCTGTTTTTTAATTACGAGTTAACGCTTATTTCTTTAATCTCCATCCCTATTTTATTATTTGCTACTTACCTTTTCAAACGTTCTGTTAGCGCTTCTTTTCAGGATGTCAGAACACAGATCGCCCGACTAAATGCATTTGTTCAGGAGCATATCACTGGAATGAACATTATACAGATATTCAACCGTGAGAAAGAAGAACTTGAAAAATTTGATGAGATTAATAAAAAGCACAGGGATGCAAATATCCGTTCCATCATGGCTTATTCCATTTTTTTTCCGGTGGTGGAGATCCTGTCGTCGGTTTCCATCGGGTTACTGATCTGGTGGGGAGGAAAAGAGCTACTGGCAGGTACAACTACCAAAGGGGAACTCATTCAATTCATTATGTATCTCAACTTAATGTTTCGACCCATTCGTCAGTTGGCCGATCGTTTCAATACACTTCAAATGGGGATGGTTTCTTCAGATCGTGTTTTCAAAGTGTTGGACACCAATGAGGTTATTATGAATAAAGGGACTAAAAGTGCCAATCAAATTACAGGAAATATTGAGTTTAAAGATGTATGGTTTTCTTATAGTGATATGATGGAAAAGAATATGTCCGCTGATTCCGGTACAGATATGCCTTTTGGTTCGAATGCAGGCACGCCTGCCTATGTTGAAGCTTCGGCGGAGAACCCCGTCTATGCTGAAGCTTCGACGGAGAACCCCATCTATGCTGGAGCTTCGACGGAGAACTGGGTATTGAAAGCAATTTCCTTTTCTGTAAAACAAGGACAGAAGGTAGCCTTGGTTGGAGCAACGGGAGCCGGAAAATCAAGTATCATTAATTTGCTGAATAGGTTTTATGAATATAATAAAGGATTGATTAGCATTGATGGTATTGATGTTCGTGACTATGAACTGAGTTCGCTTCGCAAAAACATCGGGGTTGTATTGCAGGACGTGTTTTTGTTTTCAGATACACTCGCTAATAATATTTCCCTGAACAATCCTGAAATAACAAGAGAACAAATTATTGCTGCAGCTAAAATTGTAGGCGCACATGATTTCATTTCTTCTTTACCAAATGGCTATGATTACAATGCAATGGAAAGAGGAGGGATGTTGTCAGTAGGACAACGGCAATTGATCTCTTTTATTCGTGCTTACGTTTATAATCCCAAAGTACTGGTACTTGATGAAGCAACTTCCTCCATCGATACGGCTTCGGAAAAACTTATTCAGCATGCAACGGAAATACTCACAAAAGATCGTACCTCCATCATTATTGCTCATCGTTTGGCAACGATTCAAAAAGCAGATATCATCATTGTCATGGAAAAAGGCAGGATTATGGAAAAAGGTAGTCACCAGGAATTACTGAGAATGAACGGGCAGTACAAAAAATTATTTGATTTGCAGTTCAAAGAAGAATTGTTGAATCAGAGATAAAGAACGATCTGATTTTTGTAGTTAAAATTTTAAATGTATTAATGAATGCTGTCATAAAATACTTGACACTACATCTGTAATGTTTCTTTTGTTTTGAATCTCTTGTTCAGTAAAAGTTGTTTAAATCGTTTGTTTACAGGAAAATTCAAACTTTCCGCTTTTTGGAAATTATCCAATGCATCATCCAGTTTTCCGGCTTTGTAAAATAAATAAGACAGTTTATAGTAAACTGCTCCGTCTTCCGGATCTATTTTTAAATAAGCATCGTAATCATTAAATGCAG
>CAZMRM010000140.1:7796-9360 GCA_964568515.1 uncultured Chitinophaga sp.
TTTTCATAAGCATTTGCCCTGTTAAATAAAGCATTCAGATAATCCGGTTGTAGATGAAGGGCTTCTGTGTAATCCTTAATTGCATTTGTGAAATTACCTTTTAATGAATACTGCACACCTCTGTTATAATATACTGTTGAACTATTTTGATAATACGTTAGTGTGTGATCCCATAGTGTAAATTCATCTTTCCATATGTTCACTTGTTTTATCGTTAGTATGGCAAATACAATCAATACAACGGGAATAAAAAAACGAGTAACTATACCTTTAAAAATTTGATGAATGAAGGAAACCAACAAAGCAACTCCAATCATACCCAAATACAAATATCTGTCAGCTACGGTTGAATGCTTTTGATACTCGAATGGAATCAAGCCAAGAACCGGTAATACACAGATGAGTAAAATAGAGAATGCTGCAAAAAGATCGGGAAAGGATTTGCGTTTAATAAACAGCACGATTAGTAAAACGATACATAAGGGTAATGCAACATATGAAAGCGGATTGTTGACAACTTCAATAGGAATGTAACCGTAACAAGCAGCAAGCGGATAAGGAGCAATTATTTTTTGTAAATAAAAAAGCAATGAAAAACCGGCAATGAAAAAACGCTGAAGAACAGGGACACTGTTTTCCGGATTCTTTACAAGTAGCATAAAAACAACGATGGCTGCTGGGATAGCCCATAATAAAAGAGCCTTTGCTGTTGTTTTAAGTAAGTTTTTGTCATAATATCTCCATATTAAAATCAATAGGATCAAAGGCAAAACAATACCTGAAGGTTTTGCGAGTAACGATAGCCCATATAACATAAAGGAGAGCCAGTACCGTCCTGAACGTAGCAGCTTATACGGCGTTTCGGGACGTTTGCTATCGAGTTCGTTTAAGACAAAAAATAATGAAAGCAACCCGAAGAAGCTACTGAATAGCCCTCTAAACTCCGATATCCAGGCAACTGATTCTACCTGGACAGGATGGATCAGAAACAGAAGTCCTCCCAGAAATGCGGTAGCATTATTTTTAAAAAGTAATAACAATATATAAAATAGTAGTACCCCATTTATACAATGAGTCAATACATTGAGCAGGTGAAAATAGTTGGGATTAAACGCTCTATGATTGCTCATCCTTTTTATAAAAGCCCATGTAGTATAGGTAAGCGGTATGTACATTCCTGAATGTTCCTTCCAAAAAGCAGGGATATCTTTGTCCATCTTCAATTGATTGGCTGGCGAAAAATGTACACGCTGGTCATCCCAAACACTGGAATAATTTGTAGTTCGTATAAACATCAAAAGAGATAGCGCAAACAAAATACAAGCAAGATAATTTTTATTGATTGTTTGCAACATCTTGTTTTCCTTATGAAAGTTTATCTTTCAGATATTGGCCTGTGTAGGATTTTTTCTCTTTCACCAGATTTTCCGGCACCCCTTCAAATACAATTGTTCCACCGTCATTGCCACCTTCTGGTCCAAGATCAATGATCCAGTCAGCCGATTTTATGATTTCCGCGTTGTGTTCAATAATGATCAAGGAATGTCCTTGTTTGATCAATGCA
>CAZMRM010000141.1:0-2940 GCA_964568515.1 uncultured Chitinophaga sp.
GCATTATTCTTCACTTGCAATATTTAATGGAATGGGTACTAAAGGAATGATGCTGGCACCTTATTTTGCAAAACAATTCAGTTTGTTTTTATCAGAAAATAAGAATTTGCCAGCAGAAGTGGATTGTACCCGGTTTATAAAAGGCCGGCTTTTTGATAAGGGCACAGAAATTAAATCGTTAACGGGAGGTTAAACTAACTATTTGATTAAAAAACGTTCATCATGAAAAACTCAGCGTTCAAAAAATTATTTTTTATTGCAGCACTGGCAATTGTGAGTATGACAGGTGCTTATGGTATTTATAGTGTACAGTTTAAATTTAAAACTACAAATCAGGAAGTCAAGCCGATGCCTGATGATTACATTTCAGACTGGAAAAAAGTAAAGGAATTGGAAGATAAGGGACTAACCCAATCTGCTTTACAGATAGCAGAAGGGATCTATAAAAAAGCAAAGGCCCAAAATAATTCCCCGCAACTGGTGAAAGCTCTTATTCATAAGATGAAGTTTAAACAACAGGTAGAGGAAAATTCAACGGTAAAAGTCATTGATGAATTAAAAGCCGAATTAAAAACAGCAGGATTTCCTTTAAAAGCTGTTTTGCATTCCATGCTTGCCGAAGTATACTGGGGCTACTACCAGCAAAACCGCTGGAAATTTCATGACCGTACTTCCATACAAAACAATAAAGAAAATGATATTTCCACCTGGGACTTAAAAACGATCTTTTCCGAAACAATCAAAAATTACCAGGCATCTCTTCAGCATCCTGAGCTACTCAAAAAAACGCCATTAAATGAGTTCGATGCCGTTTTGATCGAACAAAAAAGTACCCGTAAACTTCGACCGACATTATTTGATTTTCTGGCACACAGAGCCATTGATTTTTATAAGAACGAAGAATCGGATCTTATCCGGCCGGCTTATAAATTTGAATTGGATGACACTGCTTTGTTCAGCAGCTATTCTGTTTTTTCAAATTTAAAAATTGTTACAAAGGATACACTTTCTGCTTCTTTTGAAGCATTGAAACTTTTTCAGGAGTTGATCCTGTTACATAACGATTTCTCTAAAAGTAAATCAGAAAAGGAATCACTTGTGGAAGTAGACCTGGAACGATTGAAATTTATAAACCAAAAATCAATAGTGGAACAAAAAGATAGTTTATACCTGTTGGCCCTTCAAAATCTGGAAAAACAGTTTTCGGATGATTCTGTTTCTGCACAAGTGAGTTATGAAGTGGCGCTGGTGTATGAAAATAAAGGGAATAATTATAAAGCGAGGGACAATGAACAGTTTAAATGGATGAAAAAAAAGGCCTGGGATGTATGTGAAGCAGCCATTAAAAAATTTCCTGGATCAAGTGGCGCAAAAAATTGTAAATCATTAAAAGGGCGCATCGAAGAACACCGGATCGATTTGGTAACGGATAAAATAACCAGTCCGGATAAACCATCTTTAGGATTGTTATCCTATAAAAATATTAAGAAAGTATACATCCGTATTATCCAGCCGGAGAAAAAGGAGAATCAACCTCACGAACCTGTTTTATACAACGATGAACTGATCAATTATTATGTGAAGTTTCCTGCTATTAAGGAGTGGAGTCTGGACTTGCCGGATGATGAAGATTTTCAAACCCATTCAACAGAAATAAAAATCCCTGAACTGGAAGCAGGTGATTATGTTGTTTTAGTAGGTTCTTCCAATAATTTTACCACCAAGAGTAACGGTGTGGCTTATGCACCACTAAAAGTTTCGGGCATCAGTTACGTCATCCGGAGAATGATAAACGGAGGATATGATTGCTTTGTACAACACCGTGAAACAGGAGTTCCTTTAAAGGGAGTTAACGCACAGTTATATTATGAAAAGTATGATTATAAGACCCAGAAAAGAGAATACAACTCTTCCGAAAACTATGTGAGTGACGAAAATGGTTATTTTCAGATAGCACCCGCAAGCGAATACAGAAGCGTACGAATAGATTTTACCTACAATGCTTCCACATCACCAAAAAATACGAGCGATCATCTGCGTGCAGATAATGTAATTTATCAGTACCAAGCAGATAACACTGAAAAAAAGAAAACACCACGAACCTTTTTCTTTTTGGATAGAGGGATTTATCGTCCCGGACAAACCATCTATTTCAAAGGTATTATGATCAATACGGATCAGGATAGTAATGAGATCCTTGCTAAAACAAAAACAAAAGTAAGTTTACTGGATATGAACGGACAGCAGGTAATCAGCCTGGATCTGGTATCAAATGATTATGGAACTTTCAATGGTTCATTCACTGCACCTGTTGGAGCATTGAACGGGGATATGAGTATCAGCAACGAAAGTGGCATGGCTTATTTTTCAGTAGAAGAGTATAAACGACCCAAATTTGAAATTGATTTTCAGTCATTGAAAGGGAACTACCGGTTGAATGATCAGATTCAGGTTACAGGAATTGCAAAAACGTATTCGGGAGCCGGTCTAAGTGGTGCCACTGTAAAGTACAGGGTAATCCGGAATGCAACCTATCCGTATCAGCCTTATTTTTCAAAAAGCTATCTTCCTCCATCTCCTCAGCTGGAAGTAACAAATGGTATCACTTCTTCTTCCGATACGGGCTCTTTCTTCATTACATTTAAAGCAATTCCGGATGCAGGCATTTCTAAAAAACTGGCTCCTGTGTTTACGTATACAGTATATGCAGATGTAACCGATATCAATGGCGAGACGCATAGTGCACAAAAACAGATCAGCATCGGCTATACGGCATTGAAACTGGAAATTGATATTCCGGAAGCCGTTAATAAGAATTCGGGTCTTGAAGTTCCGGTCAGGATCTCCAATCTGAACAATGAACCGGTTCCGGTAACCAGTAAAATAGAGATTTACCGTTTAAAACAACCTGGAAAAATTTATCGCGACCGCTTATGGGAG
>CAZMRM010000141.1:2950-9276 GCA_964568515.1 uncultured Chitinophaga sp.
CCGGATAAACAACTCCTTTCGAAGGATGAATTTGAAAAAGATTTTCCAACGGATCAGTTTTCCGATGAAAAGGATAGAACCAAATGGACACGCCAGGAGAAAGTAGTGGAGTATACCCTGGAGCCCGGAACGAAAAGCTGGAAGATGCCGGATCTAAAAAAATGGGAAACCGGTGCCTATGTGTTGGAAGCACATTGTAAAGATGCTTATGGTGAAGACGTAAAATTTGTAAAATACATCACGGTGTATACTCCTTCTTCACAAGAAGTGCCTGTTAACGAAGTAAGCTGGTTAGTGGAATTTCCAAAATCAACCTATGAACCTGGTGATAAGGCGCAGTTTTTAATCGGTAGTAAAGAAAAAGATGTGCATGTCATTTATGAAGTGGAACGCATGGGGGTTTCCTTAAAAAAAGAACACCTGATTTTGAATAATGAACAAAAGGTGATTGAATTACCCATTGAAGAAAAACACAGAGGTGGAATAGGTGTTCATTATATCTTCATAAAAAATAACCGGTCCTATGGAGGTACAATGGTGCTAACTGTTCCTTACACAAATAAAGAACTGGATATACAATTTGAAACATTCCGTAACAAGTTACTTCCTGGACAACAGGAAGAATGGAAATTGAAGATAAAGGATAAAAAAGGAGATAAAGCGGTTGCAGAAATGGTGGCTACTTTATATGATGCTTCCCTGGATCAGTTCAGACCCAACAATTGGTATTTTGACATCTACCGGAAATATTTCATGAATTTTAACTGGGAAAGCCAGGGCTCCTTTTCAACGAGCCAATCGGATCTGGTAGAGAATAACTGGAACCAATATTTCGCTGCCAGTATTAAGGTATATGAACAATTGAACTGGTTTGGATTTGAAAATTATGATATTCATGTTTATTCCATGACCGGTACTCCTCGCAAAAGTAAAACGGGCAATATGATATCGGCGCCGGTACCGGTAAGTGAGAATAAGGCAGGAGGATTACAAATGAATGACAGTGGAGGACCGGTTCAGGGATATGGTCAGCAGATGACAAAAGATTTAACGACCATTGCTACCCGTAAGAATTTTTCAGAAACCGCTTTCTTTTATCCTCAGCTGGAAACGGATGCAGCTGGAAACATCATCATTAAATTTACCATTCCCGAAGCAACCACCAGATGGAAAATGCTTGGGCTTGCACATACCAAGGATTTGAAAATAGGAAGTATCAACAAGGAGTTGGTGACACAAAAAGAATTGATGGTTACTCCCAACGTTCCTCGCTTTTTCAGGGAAAATGATAAACTGTCCCTTACCACTAAAATCACGAATTTATCAGATGCTGATTTAACGGGAGAGGCTCAACTGTTTTTATATGACGCCATCACCATGAAGGAAATTTCTTCAACGATGTTGTCAACCGAAAGGACTCAAAAAACCTTTATTCTATCAAAAAAACAAAATACGGTTGTTTCATGGTCCGTTTCAATCCCGGAAAATATCGATGCCATTACCTGTAAAGTAGTGGCAAAAGCAGGCAATTTTACAGATGGAGAAGAAATGGTGATACCGGTACTGACCAACCGTATGTTGGTAACAGAATCGTTACCACTTTATGTAAATGGTGCCCAAACCAAAAATTTTCGTTTTGAAAAGCTGGCCAATCAGAATAATGGGTCTGCTACATTGCGCAATCATAAACTTACATTAGAGTTCACATCCAATCCTGCATGGTATGCAGTTCAGGCATTGCCTTATCTGATGGAGTATCCTTATGATTGTTCAGAACAAATTTTTTCCAGATTTTATGCGAATAGCATAGCCACACATGTTGCGAATGCTTCTCCCAAAATAAAAACCGTTTTTGATGCCTGGAGAAACAGTTCCGGAGAAAAAGCCACGCTTCTTTCAAATCTGGAAAAAAATGAAGAATTAAAATCGGTACTGTTGGAAGAAACGCCCTGGGTAATGCAGGCAAAAGATGAAAGTGAACGTAAAAAACGGGTTGGACTCTTGTTCGATCTGAATAAAATGAGCAGTGAGTTGAACAAAGCAGTTCAGCAATTAAAAAAGAAGCAGACACCAAATGGAAGCTGGCCGTGGTTTGAAGGAATGCCGGAAGACCGTTACATTACGCAATACATTGTAACAGGTATGGGGCACCTTGATCACTTAAAAGTAACCGGTATCCGGGAGAATCCTGAGGTGTGGAGCATGGTTCAGCAAGCCATCCGGTATATGGATAAGAAAATACAGGAAGATTATGAATTGCTTTTGAAGAATAGCAAAACACAATTAAAAAATAATCAGTTAAATGCGGTTCAGATCCAATACCTCTACGCAAGGAGTTATTTTAAGGATATTCCTGTAAATGCAAAGAGTAAAACAGCTTTCGATTATTATTTAAAGCAAGCAGAGAAATATTGGCTGTCCAATAGCAGATACCTGCAGGGAATGATTGCGCTGACCTTGAATAGATATGATCAGAAAGAAAGTGCAATAGCAATTATAAAGTCATTGAAAGAAAATGCGATCATTTCCGAAGAAATGGGAATGTATTGGAAAGAAAATTACGAGAGCTATTATTGGTATCAGTCTCCTATAGAAGCACAAGCGTTATTGATTGAAGCATTTGATGAGGTTTCGAAAGATAGCAAATCGGTGGATGCATTGAAAGTGTGGTTATTGCGTTCTAAACAAACACAGGATTGGAAAACGACAAAAGCAACCGCCGAAGCAGTATATGCGCTTTTGTTAAAAGGAACAGATTGGTTAAGTACAGAGAATGCGGTGGAGATAACAATCGGTACCAGCACATTCAACAGTGTGACACCTAAAGACGAGACGAGCAAAGCAGAAGCCGGGACAGGTTATTTCAAAACATCCTGGAACAATTCGGAAATCACCCCTGCAATGGCAGGTGTAAGCATTATAAAAAAGGATGCAGGAGTTAGCTGGGGTGCATTGTACTGGCAGTATTTTGAACAACTGGATAAAATTACATCTGCAAAAACACCTTTACAGATAAAGAAAAATGTGTTTATTCAAAAGAATACGGATGCAGGCAATGTGTTAAGTCCCGTTTCGAATACCAACAAACTAAAAGTTGGAGATAAATTGATCGTTCGTATGGAGTTGAGGGTAGACAGGAACATGGAATACGTACATTTAAAAGACATGCGTGCTTCCGGTTCAGAACCCGTTAATGTATTATCGTCTTATAAATACCAGGATGGTTTGGGTTATTATGAAAGTACCAGGGATGCCTCTACAAACTTTTTCTTTGGATATCTTCCGAAAGGAACACATGTATTCGAATATCCATTAATGATAACCCATGAAGGGGATTTCTCAAATGGTATCTCTTCCATACAGTGTATGTATGCCCCGGAGTATACCAGTAATTCCGAAGGGACAAGAATAAAGGTAGGAGATTAAAAAATTAATCCAGGGAGTGATAGGAGTAGGGAACGTGGTTTTTAATCGCTTCCCTGTTCTTTTTTATTGTAACGGTATTGTTTTTAACCTCACACCCCGGTATATAATATATAGACTGATCATGATAAAAACGTGAGCAAGGTCATTGTAGTTGAAATAATCATGTATGGAAAGTTTTGCCATATGTACAAAAGCGGGTATGAAAGAGACAGCGATTCCACTGGCAATCGTTTTGGCAAACGGTCGCCTGTCTTTATAATGTAATATCATGATCGGAATTAATCCCACTGCATTTTCAATTATGGATACAATGTACTTTTGTACGATCAGTAATGCAACCACAAATGCAAAGAGTTGAATAAGGTAGCTCCATTTCCAGCTGTTGCGGGAAGAACTATTTTGAAGTACAGAAATAAGTGTAGCTTGTTGTGCAAAATAAATCCCGATCGCATTGATCACCTGCATTGTTAACCAGAATGATTTATATCTCCATCCTTCATGTACGGCAAAAAGCGCGTGTGAAAATGACCCGATGAAAGTGGCTAATCCCAGAAAAAGAAAAAAGTAACTCCAATACATCGTTGTTTGGTCATGGCTGTTTTTTAATCTGAAATAGATGATGATCGCAATGCATGCAATGATTAAATCAGTAAAAACAGTCATTGGCTCATGAATGGGAAAGCCGCTAATGGTAATGGTTGTATCAATCATGCAGCAAATATAACAAGCAATTCCAAACAATGATGTTCAGGGGTAAATTATTATTCCTGTGACAGGATGTACCCGAAAGGAGTATCGCTCTCGCTCTTCACCCTTACTCTGATTTTTGTAAATGGAACCTTTTTGGAAATAGTTACGTTTGAGTGCATAGATAAATGGATAAACGGAATTTTAGTTAAAGGGGATTGATTAACAAGTAAAACACTTTTAAAGGTATATCAGAAAATGATTTGAAAGATATATCAATGGAAAAGCTTAATTTTATGCAGTTTTCGAGAACACACTAATCCGTTCAGAACTTATGAAAAAAGAATTTTATCTAAAACACCATTCCTTCCACATCAAAGCAATTTTCACTGTTTTGAAAGATATCTTTGAAAATAATGAATATGCCGATAAGGCAATCGAAAAAATAATGCGTGCAAACAAATATTGGGATGTGCGTGAGCGTAGCTTTGTTTCAGAAGTAAGTTATGATATGATTCGTAACTGGCGGTTACTTTTTGCTGCTTCAGGGTCGGAAGGAAAACTTACAGAGAAGACATTATGGAATATTTTTGGAGCCTATCTTATATTTGATGGCTATAGCTTACCACCGAGTGCTTATTTTAAAGGATTGAATGAAAAGAAGGTTATTGCCCAGCTGGAAAAATTCTATAAGATCAGAAAGATAAGAGAATCCGTTCCGGATTGGTTGGATGCTTTGGGAGAAAAAGAATTGGGTAAAGATTGGGATAAGGTGATAAGAGCCCTTAACCAACCTCCGACAGTGGTTTTAAGAGCTAACTCTTTAAAAACAACACCTAAAGAATTACAAAAGATCCTGGAAGAAGAAAAGATAACGGATGCCTCGCTCATTTCCTGGTCGCCGGATGCGGTGGAATTAAAATTCCCTAGAAATGTATTTAGGACCGAAGCATTTCATAAAGGATTGTTTGAAGTGCAGGATGCATCTTCGCAGATGGTTTCCGAATTTTTAAATGTACAGCCCGGAATGCGTGTAATTGATGCATGTGCCGGAGCCGGAGGTAAAACATTACACCTGGCAGCTTTAATGAAAAATAAAGGACGCATCATTGCTTTGGATATAAAGGACAAAAAATTGCAGGAGCTCAAAAAAAGAGCGGCAAGAGCTGATGTTAAAATTGTTGAAACACGTGCGATCGATTCTTCTAAAGTAATAAAACGTTTAAAAGATACTGCTGATCGTTTATTACTGGATGTGCCTTGTTCAGGATTAGGTGTATTGAGAAGGAACCCGGATAGTAAATGGAAACTTGATATGGAAGAGATCGGGCGCATGCATAAAGTTCAAAGAGATATTCTGAATAGCTTTCCTGAAATGACAAAGATTGGTGGAAAAATGGTTTATGCTACATGTAGCATACTTCCTTCCGAAGGTGAAGAACAAATAAAATGGTTCTTGGAGCAGACAGGAAATAAATGGAACCTATTGGGTGAAAAGCGCTATTCACCGGATGTTCATCATGCTGATGGGTTTTATATGGCATTGCTTGAACGCATAAATTGATTCAGTAAAAGAGACGATAGATTTGTTCTTTGCTTCATGAAATTCTCAAAATCGCTCTTCTTTTGAAATGAAGAGGTGGCTCATTTCAAAAAAAAATGGAGCTCATTAAAAAAAAATGGAAAGCAAAAAGAGATGATCCGGTGTCACTCATTAAAAACAGAAGAGTGAATTCATCGATTGTAAAAAAAATAATGATGACTTGAAACATTATAAAAATCAATACGTTTAGAAGGTGTATTAATTTTATAAAGATTACTTGTTAAACAGTTTGATTAAAATTTTTTTTAAAATGAAAAATGAAAAACACATGATTTTGCCTTTTCAACATAAACGTGTTAATAAAATAAATTCGAAAATGTTTTCGTGTGTTAATAATTTTTCGTTACTTCGTAGTAAATAATTTAATAACCAAAAAACCATGGCAAAAAAAGTAGCAAAGAAAGCAGCTCCAAAAAAAGCAGCAAAGAAAGCAGCTCCAAAGAAAGCTGCAAAGAAAGCCGCTAAAAAATCTGCTCCTAAAAAAGCAGCAAAAAAAGCAGCAAAAAAGAAAAAGTAAGAAGAAGGCTCGAAAGAGCCTTTTTTTTTGCCCCTCTGTTATTCGGTTTCCAACAAAGAATGAAGCTTCAAAACCCTCCTGTAGCAGCCTTTT